>JAFANO010000550.1 GCA_019232645.1 Planctomycetaceae bacterium
CCCGCAGGGGAGTCGCCATCTCATACGTCATTTCCGTCGTGTGAGTTCGTTCAGTGCTTCCCGCACGAAAACGTCGCCCTCGGCAAAGCGAGAACGATCTGCACAGACGGAAATATCGGTCGGGCCCGCGCGCCGATCTGAGCGAAACCCGGCAAAGCGCGCACAACGAGGTCGCCGAGCATCCCAATCCACCCATTCGGTCCGGTCTACTCCGCAGCGATGTGGGCCCCCTTCTCGGCCACCGAGCGCTTCATCAGTGGTAGTGGGCCCCGGCCCCCTTCTCGGCCACCGAGCGCTTCATCAGTGGTACGAGGAGCACGAGTCCCAGGCACAGGACGGCGAACAGCCAGAAGACGTCAAAGAACGCCATGGAGGCTGCCTGCTGCTGGCGGAGATCGTCGAGCGCCTGGAGGCTCAACTGCTGCGACAGGGCGGGATCGCCTGTCTGCTGCATGGAGAACGCTTGACCTCGACTGAAAAAGGACTGCACCTGTGGGTTCAGCGGATCGAGATTCTCGCCCAGACGTGCCAGGTGAAGCTGCACGCGCCGTTGCTCGATGATCTTGGCGAGCGACATGCCGACGCTGCCCCCCTCGTTGCGCAGCAGGGAGAACAGGCCGACTGCGGCCCCGCGCAGATGTAGGGGGGTGTATCGATAGGCCGCCATGTTGATCGGGGCGAAGAGCACCGACAGGCCAACGACCAGCACCACCCGTGGCCAGACCACGTACCAGGGGCTGATGTACAGGTTCGTCAGCGCCATCCAGTAGTTCCCGGCCGCCATGACGAGCAGGTCCGCGACGATCAGCCAGCGGGCGTCGGTGCCCCAACCGAGGATGACGCCGACAACGAACATCATCAAGACGGAGAAGACGCCGGCGGGTGACTGCACCAGCCCGGAGACATAGGCGTCGTAGCCGAACAGGACCTGGAGCAAGGACGGCAGGGCCACACTGGCGCCGTAGAGGACGGCGAACGAGAGGAAGATGATGATGCAGGAGGCCGCGAAGTTGCGCTCGCCGAGCGGCCGGAAGTTGACCACCGGGTTGGCGATCCGCAGCTCCCGGACGACCAGGCCGCCCAGGCAGAGGACGAACAGGACGAACAGCGTCTGCACCCTCCAGAAGGGGTCGTTGTACCAGTCCCACTCCTGCCCCTTGCTGAGCAGCACTTCCCAGCACGCCATCGCGAGGGCGAGCAGCCCCAGGCCGATGGAGTCGAAGTTGAGCGGTTGGCGACTCAGCTCCGCCCGCTTCTTCTTGAGGTAATCGGGGTCATCGACCACGAAGTGGCACATCAGGTAGCCGACGATTCCGATCGGGAGGTTGATGAAGAAGACCCAGCGCCAGTTGTAGAAGACCGTGATATAACCGCCCAGCGTCGGGCCGACGACCGGAGCGAGCAGCCCCGCCACGCCGAACAACGTCTGGGCCGTGCCCTGCTTCTCGGGCGGGAAGCTGTCGATCAGGATCCCCTGGCTGCAGGGCTGGAGCCCGCCGCCGGCCAGGCCCTGGATCACCCGGAACAGGATCAGTTGTTCGAGGCTGGTGGCCAGGCCGCACAGCACCGAGGCCAGGGTGAAGACGGTGATGCAGAGGAGGAAGTACCTGCGGCGCCCGAAGTGGGCCGAGAGCCAGCCCGTGATCGGCAGGATGGTGGCGTTGGCCGCCAGGTAGCTGGTCATGACCCAATCACTGTCGTTCTCCGTCGCCGACAGGCCGCCGGCGATGTACCGCAGCGCGGCGATGGCGATCGTGGTGTCCAGGATCTCCATGAACGTGGGCACGATCACGGCCGCGGCGACGATCCAGGGGTTGACCGCCGGACGGCCGACCGCGGACGGGGTGAGGGCCGCGCTGCTCATACGGGGACTCCCTCGGGATGGTCAAGGGTGACAGATGTATTGAAGACCACGCCTGTCTGATCCTTCATCCATCAAAGTCCGCTGTGGCCATGGGCGAGGGGGGCTGCTGATTGCAAGGGCTCCCCGGGGATGGGCGCGGTGGGGCCTTGCGGGAGCGGGCGAAGCGGTTGCAGGACATCGCCGGCGTGCGGCCCCGTCGCCGGCTCCTTGTAGTACACGTAGGGGACGACCGAGAGGCCGACGAGCAGGGGGGCCTTGTCGGGGTCGTAGCCGATCAGATCGATTTTGACCGGGAGGCGCTGGACGATCTTCACGAAGTTGCCCGTGGCGTTCTGCGGTGGCAGCAGTGACAGGGTCTCACCAGTCCCCATGGTGAAGCCGGTGATGCGGCCCTCGTACTCTCTCCGGCTGCCGTACATATCGACTTCGCAGCGCACCCGCTGGCCGATGCGCAGGTCCGCCAGTTGGGTCTCTTTGAAGTTGGCATCGATCCAGATCTCGGTGAGCGAGCGGACGGCCATCAGGGCCTGCCCCGCGGCGACGTTGTTGCCGGGGTTGACGTTCTTGCGGGTTACGACGCCATCGATCTCGCTGACGATGTCGCAATAGCGGAGGTTCAGCAGGGCATTATTCAGATCGGCGCGGGCCTGGACCAGCTTGGCTTCGGCCTGCTTGACGGCCGGGGCGCTCGCGACGAGCCGTGCGAAGATCTTGTCCAGATTCCTCTCGGGGTCGAGCTTGTAAAACTCCTCGAGAAGCTGTTTCGGTGTTCCCTTCCATGTCGTCGGGCGGTAGCCAAATTGCGCCGCGCTACGGCGCAACTGCCCGAACACCTGGCGGACGGCCGAGAAGGTCTGGTCGAGGTCGGCCGGCACTTCGCCCAGGTCGTGGCCCGGCTCAGGCCGGGCGGGAAGTCCCAGGCCGACGCGCGTTGCATAAACGACCTGGAGCGCTTGATCGACGGCCGCCTCTTGAACCTTCACCGTTTGACGCCGCTGGTCGAGCTCCTCCTTACTGATGCCCCCGCCTGGGAACAGTTCCTCGCCCCGTCTGAGGTTGGCCCGTGCCAGTTCCAGAGTCGCCTTGCTGCTGTTGAGAGTTGCCACGTTGGCGCGCAGGTTGGCGGCCTGGGTGTGAACGTCCTCGATGGCGCGCTCAAGCTGGTACCGATTGGCATCGGCCTGGGCCACGATGGCTTCCACCTCTGCCCGCGCGGCCACCATGTCCGCTTCAGCCGCGCCCACGGCCGCTTTCTTGATGTCAACCTGCACCTGGTACGGCTCGTGATCGAGCTGGACCAGCAGGGCTCCCCTCTTCACGCGGTTGTGGTCGTCGACCAGGACCCGGGCCACCTGGCCGGGCACCCGGGGCGCCACGAAGGTCACGTGGCCAGTGACATAAGCGTCATCGGTGGAGACCGTGTTCAGCGCCGTTTCCACCGCGGGGACCAGGAAATATCCTCCGACCGCCAGGCCGACCACGGCCCCCGCCCACAGCAACCTCTTGCGCCAGGGGTGCGATGCCGGCGGAGCCTCCGAGGGCTCGGGCAGTGTGCCGGGAGGAGGACTGGTCGTCGGGGCGGCATATTGTTGGTCCCGATGAGCAGCTTGATCTGCTGGTGCGGCAGGCGAACCATCCTTCGCCTCAGTCGGCACCGCCTCGGGAGGGGCTGGCCTTGCTTCTGTTGGCGTTTCAGGACGCCAATCATCCGTGCTTGTCATGCTGGTATTCCCCCTTTCTGGAGTTGAGCACCAGTAAGAATCTGGCGGGGAGGTGCTCTCGCCTGCTGCCCGGACCCATCATGCCGGCCACCTCACGAGATTCGGGTACAGCCGACCGCCCAGGATCACTAGGCTTGCCGTCGCCACCAGCGGAACGCCGAAGTCCACTCCCAGCCCATCGGCGCTG
>JAFANO010000571.1 GCA_019232645.1 Planctomycetaceae bacterium
TCTCCCCTCGATCAAGGCCTTGAGCACCTCATCCGCCGCCTCGTGATCGTCGAGCTCGCGACGGCTCCAGCGCCCCAGGACCAGTTCCATCACGTCGGACTGCTGCCAGAAACGGTCCTCCAACCGCTGCTGGGCGAGCCTCAGCAATGCCCGATGATCGTGTCGTCCCGCGGGCCGCTGGGCGGGGAGGGACTCGACGGCCTCCCAGAACTCACCCAGCCCCCAGCCCCGGCCGCCGCTGGCGCGGAGCACGGGGACCGGGCGGCACCCGGGGAGATTGAGCAGCTCGCGGACCTCCGACTCGACCCGCTCCGCCCCGGGCAGGTCGGCCTTGTGGACGACGACCACGTCGGCGACCTCCAGCAGCCCGGCCTTCTGCCACTGGAGTTCGTCCCCGGCCTCCGGCTGGACGAGGACGACCACCACGTCGACCAGGTCCCGGACCGCCGTGTCTCCCTGCCCCACCCCGGCCGTCTCCACCAGCACGACGTCGAAGGGGAACGCCCCGAGCAACCGGATCATGAGGTCGATGGCGTCGGCGAGGCCCTCATGCCCCTCGGGGGCGGTGACGCTTCGGATGAAGACGCCGGGGTCCTCGGGGCGGCCGGGCATGCGGATGCGATCGCCCAGGAGGGCGCCCCCGGTCAGGGGGCTCTCGGGGTCACAGGCCAGGACCGCCACGGTCCGACCGCGGCCCCGCACCACCTCGATCAATCGGCCGATCAGGGTGCTCTTGCCGACGCCCCCGCCGCCGGTGACGGCCACGACCCGCTCGGGACCCCGATCGCGGGGGAGTGCCGCCCGGATCGCCTCCCGACGCTCGCCGCGGGAGACCAGGGTCAACAGCCGGGCCAGGGCCGCCCGGTCGCGCCGGCGGAATCGCTCCAGGAGGGACTCAATCGTGGCCACGACGCGACTGCCCCCGCAAGAAGTCCGCGATCTCGGCCAGGGGGGTCCCGGGGCCGAAGACGCCGGTGACGCCCAGCTCCAGGAGCTTGGAGACGTCCCCGGGCGGGATGATGCCCCCGACGATCACGCCGACGTGCCCCAGGTCCGCCTGGCGGAGCAGCTCCAGGACCCGAGGGACCTGGGTCATGTGCGCCCCGCTCAGGAAACTCAGGCCGAGCCAGTCGGCGTCCTCGTCGGCGACGGCGCGGACGACCGCCTCCGGGGCCTGCCAGAGCCCGGCGTAGATCACGTGGAAGCCGGCGTCGCGCAGCCCACGCGCCACGACCTTGATGCCCCGGTCGTGGCCGTCGAGGCCGACCTTGGCCAGGATGATCCGAACGGGCGGGTGTGGGAACGCCATGAGTCCTCCGCGTCGTCAAGGTCGGGCCGGGCCGGGGCGGCCCCGTCACCAGATTGCGGCGCCGTCGTAGCGGCCGAACACGTCAGCCAGCGCGTTCATGACCTCGCCGACCGTGACGCGGGCCCGGGCGGCGTCCAGCAGCGACGGCATCAGGTTCGCGCCCCCCGAGGCCGCGCGCCGGACCTCATCCAGCGCCCGACGCACCTCGGCCCGGTCGCGCCGCTCCTTCACGAGGCGGAGGGCCGCCACCTGCTCCCGCTCCACCGCGTCGTCGACGACGAGCAGGTCGATCGGCGCCTCGTCCCGCTCCTGGAACGCGTTGACGCCCACGACGACCTTGCGCCCCGCGTCGACCTCGCGCTGATAGGCGAAGCTGGCCTCGGCGATCTCGCGGCGGAAGAAGCCGGCCTCGATCGCCGCGATCATGCCCCCGAGCCGGTCGATCCGCTCGAAGTACGACGTCGCCTCGCGCCTCATCCGCTGCGCCAGGGCCTCGAGGAAGTAGCTGCCGCCGAGCGGGTCGACGGTGTTCGTCACGCCGGTCTCGTAAGCCAGGACCTGCTGGGTCCGCAGCGCCAGGGTGGCCGCGTGCTCCGACGGCAGCGCCAGCGTCTCGTCCAGGCTGTTGGTGTGCAGCGACTGGCAACCTCCCAGGACGGCGGCCAGGGCCTGATAGGCCACGCGGATCAGGTTCACCTCCGGCTGCGTGGCCTGCAGCGAGCAACCGGCCGTCTGGGCGTGGAACCGCAGCCTCCAGGATGCCTCGTCGCGCGCCCCGTAACGGTGCCGCAGCGCGTCGGCCCAGAGCACCCGCGCCGCCCGGTACTTCGCCACCTCCTCGAAGAGGTCGTTGTGCGCGTTGAAGAAGAAGCTCAGCCGCGGCGCGAACTCGTCGATCCCCAGGCCGCGGGCGAGGCACTGGTCGACGTAATGGAACCCGTCGGCCAGGGTGAACGCCAGCTCCTGCACCGCCGTGGAACCGGCCTCGCGGATGTGGTAGCCGCTGATGGAGACCGGGTTCCACCGAGGCACGTGCCGGGTGCAGAACTCGATCAGGTCGGCCACCAGCCGCACCGAGGGCCCGGGCGGGAAGACGAACTCGTTCTGGGCGTGATACTCCTTGAGGATGTCGTTCTGGGTCGTGCCCCGCAACCGGCG
>JAFANO010000641.1 GCA_019232645.1 Planctomycetaceae bacterium
CGGCGCACAGCCCGAGGTCCTCGGCCGCCGCCCGGCACAAGGTCGCCCCGCCCCGCCCCAGGGGGATGATCGGTTCCGGCCACTTCGAAGGCAGGTCGTCGAGCCCGACCGCCCGCATCAGGCCGAGCGGCCAGCCGCCGTCGGGCCTCGCGTAGTTCCACTTCACGGCGACGTGGTTGAGCGAGAGCGTCCAGTCGCCGGTCAGCCGGTGCATCATCCAGTCGGTGCACTCGACGATCCGGTCGGCGCGGTCGTAGACCTCGGGCTCGCTCCGCTTCAGCCAGAGCGCCTTGGGGAGCATCCATTCGGGCGAGACGCGCCCCGAGACGTAGCGGAGCACGGGATCGCCGGTGGCGCTGATCACGTCGGCCTCGAGGCACGCCCTCTGGTCCATCCAGAGCAGGGCCGCGCGGAGCGGCCCGCCCGAGGCGTCGCACGGCACGACGGTGCAGGCGGTGCAGTCGAGCCCGATCCCGGCGACCTCCTCGGGCGATGCCCCCGATCGGCCCAGCGCCTGGCGGACCGCGGCGATGGCCGCGGCCCACCACTGGTCCGGGTCCTGCTCGGCCCAGGTCGGCCGCGGGTGGGCCGTCTCGATCGGCGCGACCCCGAAGGCCACCGTCTGGCCGCGCCGATCGACCAGCGCGGCCCGGACGCCCTGCGTGCCCACGTCGAGTCCCAGGAGATACGGGGCATCCGTCAAGGCTCGAGACCCCTTCAAAACACCCTTCGGCTATCCAGCAGCAGGGTCACCGGGCCGTCATTGACCAGTTCCACCTGCATCATGGCCCGGAAGATGCCGGTGGCGACCTCCAGGCCGGTCGCGGCGAGGCGGCCGGCGAACCGGAGGTAGAGCCGTTCGGCCTCGCCCGGCGCGGCGGCCTCGGTGAAGCTCGGGCGCCGGCCCGCCCGGCAGTCGCCCAGCAGGGTGAACTGGCTGACGACCAGCACACCCCCCCCGGCCTCGGCCACGCTCCGATTCATCTTGCCCTGATCGTCTTCGAACGCTCGGAGGTTGGCCACCTTCTCGACGAGCCAGTCGGCGTCGTCGTCGCGATCGCCACGGGCCACCCCCAGGAGCACGAGCCAACCCCGGCCGATTCGGCCGACGACGCGGCCCTCGACCTCGACCGAGGCGCGGCTGACTCGCTGCACGACCGCACGCATCCGCGGGACTCCGCGAGAGCCCGACGACGTCCTTCCTCGCCCCACCCCGACCGGCGGGGGATCGCGTCGCCTCCCCATCTTGAGCCCGATCCGGCGGCGTGGGAAGAGTCGGGTGGCCGATTCCACGTCGCCATGGTAGATTCCATAACCAGGAGCGGGGCCCGGTACGACGGAAAACGGGAGCCCCGTACGTTTGACTCTGCGCGGGAGGCGCTCGGGATCGTGTCGAGACATGTTCGGCTCCGGGTCGGGGTCATCGGTCTGGGCCGGCTCTGGGAAGCTCGGCATAGGCCATCCCTGGCGCGGTTGCGCGATCAGTTCGAGGTGACGGCCGTCTATGACCAGGTCTTGCGTCGCGCCGAGCTCGAGGCGACGCAGCTCGGATGCGCCGCGGTCGAAGGCCTCAGGGCGCTGATCGAGCGGCCGAACGTCGATGTGGTCTACCTCCTCACTCCCCAATGGTTCGGCTTCTACCCGGTCGAGATCGCCTGCGAGTGCAAGAAGCCGGTCTACTGCGCGCTCCCCCTGGCCGGGGCCCCCGAGGAGCTCGAGGTGCTGGCCCGGAGGGTCGAGGAGAGCGGGATCCCCTTCATGCCGGAATTCGCCCGCCGGTTCTACCCGGCGACGCTCCGGCTCCGGGAGCTGCTCGCCACGACGCTCGGCGCTCCCCGCTTGATCCTGGGGCAGAGCCGGCTCTTCGGCTTCGACCGCTACGGCCAGCCCGGCCCGACGACCCAGATGGCACCGGCGCCGCTGCTGATCGACCCCGGCAGCTATCTGCTCGACTGGTGCGGCTTCCTGTTCCAGGCCGACCCCATCGCGGTGCAAGCCAACGAGGGGTGTATCTTGCCGGGTGTGGGCGAGGAGGGTGCGGGACCGGACTTCGAGAGCTTCGTCGCCGAGTTCGCGGGCGGCGGGATGGCGCAGATCACCTTCGGCCGCTATCACCGCAAGCCCTGGGGCGAGGCGACCCGCTTCCTGCCCCAGCCGGGCTTCCAGATCTTCGCCGAGCGTGGCGCGGCCTGGCTCGAGATGCCCGAGCGCATCCAGTGGTCCGACGCCAGTGGCACTCGCGAGGAACGGCTCCCCCTGGAGCCGACCGTCGGCGACGTGCTCAACGACCAGTTTCACCGCCTCGTCCGGGGGGACCACTCGCTGGCCCCGACGATCGGGGCGGCCCTGGCCGTCGCCCGGGGGGTGAGCGACCTCCGCCAAAGCCAGCGCGAGGGCCGGAAGATCAGGCGTCCCCCGGCGACCTGACCGGGACATGAGGAGCACCCCCCGGCTTGAGCGAGGGGGGGGGTGATCGCGGCGTATCGCTGTCAAGGATGAGTCACCATGGATGGAAATCACACCACAGCCGAGGGCACCGCGCCCCGTTCTTGCGGCGTCCGGATGCGCGACTGGCTCGCCTGCCTGCTCCTGATCACGCCGGCGATGGTCCCCTACCTCGCGCACTTCGCCCGTCGGAGCGATCGCGGCGCGCCGACCGGGTTCATCCATTACGACATGGCGGTCTACATGGCCAACGCCCGCGA
>JAFANO010000738.1 GCA_019232645.1 Planctomycetaceae bacterium
TGTCCACCCCTCACATCGCCTCGCGGTCGCACCCGATCCAGGTTCGGGGGATTGCGGGAATGGTCCGCGCCCTGGTTTCGGGACTCTCATCCGGGAGAGCGGGCCTCATTATTGTATCGTGCTCAGGGTCTCGTCGTTCAGGTCAGATCGGGCCGGGCCCGGCCAGGATCTCGTCGATGCTGGCGTCGGGTGCCATCCGCACGATGAGCTGGCTGCCCCGGACCCGGACGGCCCGGATCAGGGCACCCGAGGGGATCAGCCCTTCTTCCGACAGGCCGTCGAGCCGTCGGCCGTCGAAGTCGACCAGGCCCGACGGCCGCAGGGGCGTCAACGCCCGGCCCACCCGGCCGACGAGGTGATCAAGCCGCCGGCTCGGGTGTGACGCCTCGATCTCCTCGGGCTCGGGCGGCATCAGGAGGACGCGCTTGGCCAAGGGCATCTTGGGCCACAGGTGGACCGCCAGCGCCACCGCCAGGGGCAGCAGGAGGAAGTCCGCGATGAGGAACTCCAGGCCCAGGTCCGTCGACTGCTCGAAGGCACGCCAGAGGCTCGCCACCAGGCAGAACACCGCCAACAATCCGATAAGGCCCCCTGATGGGATGAACGCCTCGGCGATCAGGAGGAACAGGCCCAGGGCGAGCAACAGAAGCGGCCAAGCAAGCGTACTCATGACTCCCCCTCGCTCGGGCGTCGGGGGATGGGAGACAGGTCGTCAACTCGGACGTTCCACCGTCGTCGGGGACAATTCCCTCTGGTAGTTTAAGGCACGCCGAGCGCCCGGTGTCAATCGCCTCCTCAAACAATCCTCCAAGCGACGGCGGGGGACCGGGGCCGGGCGGCGGGATCGACCCGCCGCCCGGCCCCGGTCCTTCGTCGTCCTCCCTGCCTACGCCGGTGACGGGCGTGGCTCAGCTACCCAGACGCTTGACGATCACCCGAGAGCCCTGAACATCGACGACCTCGACCAGGCTGTCGGGCTCGATGAAGAAGCCATCGGCGGTGACGTCGATCAGGAGGTCGCCGAAGCGGGCCTTGCCCGTCGGGCGGAGGACGGTCGTTGTCCGGCCGGTCTCGCCGACCAGGAACGCCAACGACTCGTATCCCTCCGCGGACGGCTTGGCGACCGGGTCGTCCTCGACGAGACCGGTCCAGGGCTCGGGCTTCAGGACCAGCCGGTTGAACAGCGGCAGCGACGGGAAGTAGCGCGCCAGGATCACCGCGCCAGCCCCCACGGCGGCCATCGCGATCGTCACCTGGAGCAGGGTGTAGCCCATCTCGCGATACTCGTACTCCTGGGTCGGCCAAACGAAGGTATGGCTGGCCATGACGATGCTGGTCAGGATCAGCAGGATGCCGCTCATGCCGAAGACGCCGAAGCCGGGGAAGACGAACAGCTCCAGCGCCAGGCTGACCAGGCCGACAAGGAACAGGATGATCTCGAGCTGGTCGGCCGTGCCGCTGAGGTAGTGGCTCCAGAAGAAGAGCAGGAAGGCCAGCGCCGAGGTGATCGCCGGCAGGCCGATACCCGGCAGCTTCAGCTCGAGCACAAGCATGAAGAGCCCGATGAACAGGAGCACCCAGCTCACGAACGGGTCGGTCAGGATCGTCACGAGCGAGTCGACCCAGGTGGGCCCGTCGATCCGGATCGGCTTGCCGCGGAGGCCGTGCATCCCCTTGAGGTCCTCGGTCTCGCTGACCTCCTGGCCCAGGCCGTAGGAGACCGCGTCGTCGCTCTTGACCTCGAGGACCTCGCCGGCACCCTTGCGGACCTGCTGGTTCACGTAGCGGTTGGGCTCGGCCTGGACCTGGCTCTCGAGCACGA
Source organism: Planctomycetaceae bacterium (assembly GCA_019232645.1). Classification (GTDB taxonomy): domain Bacteria; phylum Planctomycetota; class Planctomycetia; order Isosphaerales; family Isosphaeraceae; genus JAFANO01. The sequence goes on from JAFANO010000738.1 coordinate 1,823, forward strand.
AGCCGGTGGCGCCGGTCTTGGTGTCGGTGGCCTCGATGACGACGGCGTCGGGGTCGACCATGGCGCGGGCGACGGCGGCGGGATGGCCCTTCTGGTCGGCGAGGGTGGCCGCCTTCTTGGCCAGGGCGTTGATCTCGAGCGGGGTGAGGTCCTGGACCTGCCCGCCCCGCCCGGTGACCTGCTGGCGGACGTCGCCCATCCGCGCCCCGCGGTGGAAGACGATGTCGTGGCAGGCGAGCGCCACCAGGGCCGAGACGCCCATGGCACGGTCGTCGATGTAGGCCACAGTCTTCATGTCCTTGATGCCGGCGATCATGTCGGCGACCGAGTCGGCCGCGGAGCTCAGGCCCCCCTCGCTGTTGATCTGGAAGAAGACGAGATTGACCCGCTCCTGGCGGGCCTGCTCGATGCGCCGGATCAGGTACGACTTCTTGACCGTGTCGAGCGGCCCCTGGATCTGGATCCAGACGGGCTTGATCACCTGGCCGAGCGTCGGGTCGCCGGCGGCCGCCTGTCCGGCGAGCCGGTAGACGTTGGCCACCTCGGCGGCGCTGTCGGCCGTCAGCTTCGAGAAGCCCTCCTCGCGGGCGCGCCTGGCGGTCAGGACGCCCCTCCGGCCCCCTTCCCAGGCCGGCTGGTCCTCGAGGACCTGATGCGACCGGCGGAACTCGGGCAGGCTGTCGGCCAGGACGTAATGGACCTGCTTGTCGGCGGTCCGGATGGCGCGGAGGTCGGCGTTCCGGTCGAGCATCCCGAGCAGCAGGTCGGGGTCGCGCCCCTTGCGCAGCGCCAGGTGCCGGACCAGGTCGCGATAGCCGGGGTCGGCGGCCTGGCCCTCGGGGGTGATCGGCCCGAGCGACGCCTCGGGGCCCATCACGATCTCGTCGCAGGCCAGTGCGGCCAGCACCGCGTAGCCCTTGAGCGGCTCGGGGACGTAGGCGACGGTCAGCTTGGCCCCGCCCAGGTTCTTCGAAAGATAGTTGGCGAGGTCGATCGACGAGCCGAACTCGCTCTGCCCCGGCAGGGTCTCGCCCGGCCGGAACTCGAAGACCAGGATCGGCCGCGTCCCCTGCGCGGCGCCGGCGTTGCGATCGATCAGTTGCCGGGTCGCGGCTCGGACCTGGGCGATCGCCTCGTTCGTGATCGGCTCGACGATCGGGAAGAACTGCCCGGTGTTGGTCTCGGAGGCGGCCGGGGCCTGATCGACCCACGTCGGGCCGACGCGCACATGCACCCAGGCCACACCGATCAGGATGCCCCAGACGAGCGGCAGAAGGGGAGCAACACGCGAGCGAATCATTGCTGTCGGACTCCCTCCGAGGATCAGCCGAAGCCTCATCTCTCCGAAATGGCGTGGCCGGGGGTCGAGCCGGACCGTGGGGATGGCACGGGACGGTCGGCCGCACCCCGCGCGGTGGTCGCGGTGCGGAGGGCGGGCGGGGACAGTCCGAGAAACCCCCACCGTAGTCGATTATAAGCCCGTCGAAAATGCCCGTCAAACCGGCGGAAGGCCGTCAGGCCGTCGCCGGGGGCCGCGCGGGACGGTCGGGGAAAGGGCGCGAAGCGGGGCGGGGATCACGAGCCCGGGATCATCATCTCGTGATCATTTACGGAGCACTCCGGTCCCAGACATGGCCAATTTCACAGGTGAATGACCTGACCTCCTCCGACGGGGCCCGTCCCTCAGCGGAGCCGGGCGCCGGGGGCGGGCCGCTTCATCGCCGGGTGGCCCGCGGCGGGGTCCGGGCTCGCGCCGGGGGCGGCCGCCGCCGACGGGGCGACGGGCTGCTCGTCGCGGACGACCTTCCAGCCGGGCACGAGCTGGCTCTTGAAGTTCTCGTCGGCGACCGGTTTGTTGGCCTCGATGTTCGTCAGCGTGTAGAGCTTCTTGCTCTTACCGCCGACCATGGTCAGGTGGATCTGGGTCGGCAGGAGGTACTTCTTGTCGAGCCGGATCAGCGCGGACTGGAATTCGGCCTGATCGATCTCGAGCCGCGGGATGATCTTGACAATGTAGGACTTGGCGTCCTGGTTGACCAGGGCCATCACGTAGCGATCCAACGCCTCGGCTTGATTGAAGTTGAACAGGAACGGCAGGGGTCCCTGCTGGAGCGCGCGCTCCCGGGCCTCGCGGCCGAGGTCGAAGATCCGGATCTGTTTCTCCACGCATCGGTACTGCCAGACCTGCGCGCCGGTGCAGATGATCCGCTCGTGCGGGGTGAGGACCTTCTGGCCCTTGTCGTTGACGGTGACCCGCTTGAAGTCGATCCAGGCCAGGTTGGGGCTTTTGAACATGGCGCGCCCCTCGTACCGCTCGGGATCGCCCCAGGCGGGATCCTCATCGACGCGGGTCATCTCGACGTCGAGGCTCTTGAGCCTGCTGCTCTGCAGCGCCCAGAGTTTGATCAGTTGCTGCATCTGACCGGCATCCGCGGCCGGCCCGGCATTGGCGGGAGGGCCGGGAGTCGCGGCCGGGTTGGGCGTCGCAACCGGGGCCGGTCCGCCGGCCTCGGGACCGCCTTGCCCTCTCGCCCGCGAAGCCAGGACCGCGCACGTCACGACGGCCAGGGACAGGACCATCCAAACGTTCCGGCGCATGGGCTACCATCCTCCCCGAACTCGGCCCGAACCGATTCGCCTTCCCGCATCCGGCCGGGGAGGGCGATCGCCCCGGAAGATCGGCCCGGCGAACCATATCAGCAATCGCCCCCGGCCGCCAGACCAGCCGCCGGCGAATCCCGCCCCGCCTCCAGGTCACGTCCCGAAGGTCGGGCGAGGGTCGCTCAAAAAATGGGCAGACGTCACGTCGATCCCACGGCCCCGTAATTCGTACGGCCTTTCGGAAGGGCGTCCTTCGACGCCAGGCCGACCCGCGTGAGCCGGCCCGAACGTACCACTGCCGCGCGGTGGGGCGATGCAATCAACTCCACTCGGGCTCGCGAGTTCCGGACGGACAGACGATCCAGAGAGCCTCCCGCCGGGATGTCGCCCGACCCGCGCGTGCTGATCCGTCAAAGCCATTATGGAACAGTGTTTGCTTCGGCTTCGAGAAGTCATGCGGCGAGTGGACGGCATGGGACGCCGTCGCTCATGCCCCAAGATCTGGAGATCTCGACCATGCAGCTCCCCCAACCCATTCAAGAGGCGGCCCCTCCGGCGTGGCCGCTCCCCCTCATCGGCATCCCCCCACGCGGTTGCCGCTGAGCCGGTTACCGCCCAGAGCCCGCCGCGCTCCCGGAACCTCGGGCCCTCGCGGGAGACTCCCGGCGGCCTTGCCTTGACGGTCCTCGGTCCCTCGCGGACAATCAGGGGTCACGTCGGCGCACGGCGTCGCGGGTCCTTCATGGGTGCCTCGGCCAAGGGACCAGGGCATGGCATCGCTCGACCAACCGAAGCTCCGCGTCCTCTCCGCGCAGCGACTGAAGCATCAAGGACAGGAGTACGCGGTCCTGGAAGACCCGCTGGGAGTGTTCACCGATCCCGTCCTGATCCCGATCGACGGCTACCACTGGATCGTCCGCCACTTCGACGGCCAGACCCAGCTGCGGGAGATCCAGGCCAGGGTGCTCCGCGAAACCGGGCAACTGGTCCCGCTGACGGAGTTGGAGCGCCTGGTCGCGCGGCTTGACCAGGCGATGGTGCTCGACGGCCCCACATTCGCCGCGTTCCACGAATCGTTCAGCCGGCAA
>JAFANO010000747.1 GCA_019232645.1 Planctomycetaceae bacterium
GAGGCTGGCGATCGAGATGGACGACATCCCCATCAAGCCGGGCAGCCCGCTCGAGGGCAAGACCCTCCGCGACGCCGACATCGGCCGCCGCACCGGCGTGATTGTCATCGCCATCAAGCGCGTCGACGGCCGCGTCGAGTTCCCCCCCTCCGGCGACGAGCCGTTCGCGCTGGGCGACAACATCGTCATCCTCGGCCACCGGTCGAACCTCGAGCTGTTCCGCCGCCAGTTCATGATCCCGCTGTGAGAATCTCCTCGGGATCGCATGAGCCTCTCTCATACGGGTCCCAGGAATTTTGTGCACCGATCAGCTGATTTGAAATTTGAAATCTCAAATGTGAGATCCGGGCAGAGTGCACAAAATATCTGGAATGCGTATCAGGAGGCGGTCCTGTCGGGTGTGCGTGCAACGCACCATCCCCTTGCCTCTCAAAAAGAGTGGTGCGTCCCAAGCATCCGACTCGGAGTGGCTCCAAGGGAACCCGTCTCTTCTCGAGCCGATCAGCGCTTGGAGAACTGGAAACTCTTGCGGGCCTTCTTGTGGCCGTACTTCTTCCGTTCGACCTTGCGCGCGTCGCGGGTGAGGTAGCCGCCGTCGCGGAGGGCGGGTTCGAGGTCGGAACGGAACTCTTTCAAGGCCCGCGCCAGGCCCATGACGACCGCGCCCGACTGGCTGTGCTTGCCGCTCCCCTGGACGTTGACGAAGACGTCGACCCGGCCCGCCATCTCGGTAGCGTTGAGTGGGGCGCGGACGTCGAACCGCTGGATCTCCAGCGGGAAGTAGGCATCAACTTCCAGGTCGTTGACCAGGAACCTGCCGGTCCCTTCGCGAATCCGGACGCGAGCGACGGCGGTCTTGCGCCGGCCGGTGCCCCAGATGTACGGTTGTGCCGCAGTGGCCATCGGTCTGTCGGGTCCTTTGAAACGAAACGCCTATCCCACCTCAGCCGGGTACGGGGACCCACCCCGAGGCGAGGTGACGGATCCCTCACGCATGAATCAATCGAACCTCACTCGGAGCCGGGGGCCGACTCCGTCGTCGCGACCTGTTCGCCTACGGGGGCGTCGACGGGCTGCGCGTCAGCGGGCGTCGGCTCCTCGACGAGCGCCGAGGCGTCCGAAGACGTGGGCTCGGCCGCAGTCGCCTCCGCGACCGGCGGGGCCTCGGCCGTCGTCATCTCAACCGACGGCGCGGTCTCGACGGGGGCCGGTGCCGAGGTCTCCGCGACCGGCGGCGTCTCAAGCGACGGCGCGGTCTCGACGGGGGCCGGGGCGGTCGTGGCCTCGACGACGCTCGGCGCGACGGCCTCGGTCTCGGTGACGCTCGGCGCGACCGCCGTCTCCTCCTTCGGCTTGGGGGCGGGCTGGCGTGGCTGCTTGGGGACGGGCTTGGGCGCGTACAGGATCCCCGCGGAGGCCGGGCGGCCATTGACCGCGTCGAGCGGGACCGGCCCCTGGGCCTGGTGAGGGTGGTGCGGACCCGCGTAGAGCTTGAGCTTCCCGAGCATGTGCCGGCCGAGCTTGTTCTTGGGCATCATCCGCTGCACGGCCAGTTGCAAGATCCGGTCAGGGTGGCGCTGGAACAGTTTCCAGGCTGCCTCTTCCTTCTGCCCTCCGGGGTGGCCGGTATAACGCTGGTAGGACTTTTGCTGCCACTTCTTGCCGGTGAAGACGACCTTGTCCACGTTGGTCACGATGACGAAGTCGCCGGTGTCGATGTGCGGGGTATACGTCGGGCGGTGCTTGCCCATCAAGATCGGAGCGATCTGGGCGGCGAGTCGCCCCACGACCTGATCAGTCGCGTCGATGACGTACCAATGCCGGGCCAACTCCCCCGTCTTCGCCTGATAGCAATTCATGAACGTGGGATACCTAACTGACGTCGTATGACCACCAGCGCCCTTACTTCGAGGCGAAAAACCTCATTTTAACGGCGCCCTGACGATCGTCAAGGTCGTTTCGAAATCCGAGCGGCCTGCGCAGCAGGTCCGCTGCAACCGCTGGTTAGGCCCGGTTTCCCTTGGTATCCTTGGTTGGAGTGTAGATCACTGCCAATGCTCGGGCCATACCCAGCGGTAAAGATCCATGGACGCCTTAGCTGTGCGACTGGACACGAAGCTCCGAGAATGGAGCCCGGAAACCGCGGAACAGGTCCGGTGCCAGATCGCCGAAATCATCGAACTTGCCGATCAGGGCCTTCTTGACCTCGTCCGGTCCCGCAAAGTGGAACAGAAAGTCCTGGACCTCCTCGATGAACCCATGACCCGGTGAAGTCTGGATGGCGGACCTCGGTTTTCTGAAAACCATTGCGATGGGCCGGGTCCACTGCAGCGCCGGGTTAGACGGGGTTCAGGAGGCCGACGCCGACGCCGCCGCGGCAGGCGACCCGACCTCCCAGTCGGTGACAAGCAGGAGATCGATCACGTTGAACGAGTCGTCAGGCTGGTAGACAATGACCGTGCGGCCGCTGGGGGCCGGCATGATGAAGTCGCGGTGGCGGACCGGGATGCTTCGCCCGTCGGCGAGATGGATGATGAACGGCTGGAACGGCTGGGCGTTGTAGAGATTGCGGAGTTGCTCGATGGTCATCGTGGTCATCCTCGGTCTCGACGGCCAAGTCTCCGATACGACCATCGATTATTACGAAAAGTACCGCTGAGGACGAGGCGATCGCCGCCTAACGACCCAGCTCAGCAGCCCGACCCGCCAAGAGCAACCGTTGACTGACCTGCGAGCGTCGCGGCGGGCCGAGTCCGCTGCAGCGCCGGGTTAGGCATTACAACCGGGCAAGTAGCGCATCGTACTCGGCATGAGAGCCGATCCAGAACCAGGTAACCGTGCCCCCTTCCAGTAGGCCCAACGCTCGCCACCCCAGGCCCACCCGCGCCGAATAGACTGGCTCGGTCGCGTGGACCCGTTTGAAGTGCACGCCGGGATGCGACGG
>JAFANO010000766.1 GCA_019232645.1 Planctomycetaceae bacterium
TCTCGGTGCTCAACAAGTACCAGGTGCCGAAGAAGGAGGCCGATGAGCTGATCACCATCATCGCCTCGACCCGGAAAGATATCGTCGAGGAAAAATAACCTGTAATTCGCAGACGTATGTTCGGACGTTGCACCGGTTTTCCAACGAGATTGCTGGAAATCCGGCCCGAGACGGCCGGAGGGAGGGGGCGGCGCGCCGCCCCCTTCGCTCCTGGGTCGGCTTCGTCCGGCCGCAATCGATCTGGACATCCGGGGCGCTCGACGGTATCGTCCCGCCGCACGTCTGACGCTCATCACCCGGCCGTCCCATCGCCAGGAAGATCGCAATCGGCGCCGCGGTTCGGCCGAGCACGGAAGCTCGCCGCCATGATGCCGCCGACCGGGTCTCGCGGCCCGGGCCGACGTCCCCCAGGTCTTGTGGAGGGGAAGGGATGCCTCCCACACCATCGAGCCTCGTCGCCGCCGGCTGGTCGCGGCTCTCGGGCGTGGTCCTGCCGATCACGATCGTGGGCGCGATCCTCGTGTTCGTCGTGCCGGTGCCGCCGGGCGTGCTCGACCTGCTGCTGTCGGCCAACGTGACGCTGGCGGTGCTCGTGCTCCTGACCACGCTGGCGATCCGCTCGCCGCAGGACTTCAGCGCCTTCCCGACCATCCTGCTGACCACGACGCTGACCCGGCTGGTCCTGAACGTCGCGACGGTCCGGCTGATCCTGACGCGGGGGGGCGACTACGGCCTCGAGGCGGCCGGCGGCGTGATCCGGGCGTTCGGCGAGTTCGTCGCGGGCGACCGGGTGGTCGTCGGGGCGATCCTGTTCACGATCCTGGTCGTCATCCAGTTCGTCGTGATCACCAAGGGGGCGACCCGGATCAGCGAGGTGGCCGCGCGGTTCATGCTCGACGGCCTGCCGGGCCGCCAGATGGCGATCGACGCCGACCTCCACGCCGGCCTGATCGACCAGCAGGAGGCGCACCGCCGCCGCGACGCGGTCTATCGCCAGGCCGACTTCTTCGGCGCGATGGACGGCGCCGGCAAGTTCGTCCGGGGCGACGCCGTCGCCGGGATCCTCATCACCTTGATCAACATCGGCGCCGGGCTGTTCCTCGGGATCTTCCAGCACGGCATGGCACCGAGCGAGGCGGTCAACGTCTTCACCAAGCTGACGATCGGCGACGGCCTGGTGAGCCAGGTCCCGGCGTTCCTGATCGCGCTGGCCGCCGGCCTGATCGTGACCCGGTCGTCGTCCGAGACCGACCTCGGCCGCGACGTGCTCGAGCAGCTCTTCGGCCGCCGCGCCGTGCTGGCCGTCGGGGCGGGGTTCCTGGTCTTGCTGGCGTTCACCGCGCTGCCGAAGGTCCCACTGCTCACGCTCGCCGGGGCCCTGGGCGTGGGCGCGGTCCTGCTGGGGACCGGGACCGGGGCCCGGTCGGCCGAGGTCGAGGAGCGGCCCGCCGAGCCGCCCGAGCCCTCGGCCCCCTCGGCCGAGCCCCCCTCGGAGCGGGTGGAGGACCTGCTGCACGTCGACCCGCTCGAGCTGGAGATCGGCTATCGCCTGATCGCGCTGGCCGACCCGACGCGGGGCGGCGACCTGCTCGACCAGCTCCGGACGGTCCGCCAACGGGTTGCCCGCGACCTGGGCCTGATCGTGCCGCGGGTCCGGATCCGCGACGAGATCGGGCTGGGGCCGCACGACTACCGGCTCAAGATCCGGGGGACCGTGGTCGGGCAGGGGGTCGCGTACGCCGGCCGGCTCCTGGCCGTGCCGCCGGCCGGGCTGGCGGCCCGCCCCGACGGCCGCGACGGCGTCGACCCAGTCACCGGCCAGCCCGCCGTCTGGATCCACGCCGACGGCCGCGAGGTCGCCGCGCTCGCCGGATGCCGGATCCTCGAGGCTTCGGCGGTCGTCGCCGGCCACTTCGGCGAGATCGTGCTCGGGCACGCCGACGAGCTGATGACCCGCGAGCAGGTCGGCCGGCTCCTGGAGCGGGCCCGCGCCACGCTGCCGGCCTTGGTCGACGAGGTCGTGCCGGCCCTGCTCCGCGCCGGCGAGCTCCAGCGCGTCCTCCAGAACCTGCTCCGCGAGCGGGTGAGTATCCGCGATCTGGAGACGATCCTGGAGACCCTGGCGGTGCACGCGGGCAAGACCAAGGACCTCGACGCCCTGACCGAGCTGGTCCGCCGCGGCCTGGCGCGGCGGATCACCGAGCAGTATCGCGGGCCCGACGGCCGGCTCCGCGTCGTGACGCTGGCGCCGAGGGTCGATGCCCGGCTGGCCGCGGCCGGGACCCAGGCCGAGACGCGCCCCGACGACGCGCTGGGGTCCGACACGGCGCGGAACCTCGTCCGCGCCGTCGCGCTGGGCGTCGGCCCGCTGATCGAGGCGGGCTACCCGCCCGTCATCCTGGCCTCGGCCGAGGCGCGACCCGTGCTCAAGGACCTGACCCGCGCCGACCTGGCGCGCTTGGTGGTCCTCAGCCAGCGCGAGATCCCCCGCGACACGCCCGTCGAGATCTTCGGGACCGTCGTCGAGGAGGACCCGCCCGCCGTCACGACGATCTCCACGGCGGCTCATCTGATGTAGAGGGGATGATCCGATCATGCCCGGTCGCCGCTCGTGCGGACCCCTGAGGGCTCGCGATGGGAAATTCGAGATGGGAGAAATTCATGCCCTGAGCAAAGAGGAGCGGCTGGTTTTCTGGGATTTTCGGCCACCGGCGAAGACCGGGGACCGAGCCGCAAATCAATCGAAAAGCACGGGTTAATACGCATTCCGGATCTCTTGTACGCTCTGTTGGGATCTCAAATTTGAGATTTCAGATTTCCAATCAGCAGACCAAGCGCACGAAATTCCTGGAATCCGTATCACAGGCCCGAAACCGTCGTTAACGGGCGCCGAGGATCCGGGAACGAACGGCCGTTCCAAGTGGCGTGAGACACGACCGAAACGGGAGATTCCTGATCCCGAATCGGTCGAGCGTCTCCGGGCACCCATCCGTCGGTCCGACGGCCGCCTGGTCGCCGGCGGCCGACGATCTCCGAGTGGTCGAGGGAGTGATGAGCGCACGAACCTTCCGCGCCGCGACAATGAAGCAGGCCCTGGCCCGGGTGCGTCGGGACCTCGGCGGCGACGCCGTGATCCTGGACACCCGCGAGGTCCGCCGCCGTCGCCTGTTCGGGCTGGGGGCGCGCGAGCTCATCGAGGTCACGGCGTCGCGCGGCCCGCACGGTCCGGTCACGGCCCCGGCTCAACCCCCGGAGGGGGTGTCGGCGGCGATGACGTCCGGGGCCCTGCACGCGCAGTTCGGCGAGCAGTTGAGCCGCCTCCACGCGATGGTCGAGGACCTGAGCCGGCACGGCCGGATCGACCACCTCCTGCCCGACCTGCCCGGCGAGCTGGTCTCGGCCTATGCCCAGCTCCTCGACGACGAGGTGCCCGAGATCCTGGCCCGCCGCCTGGTCCGGCACGTCGCCGACGTGCTCGAGCCCGAGCAGGTCCATCGTCCCGAGCTGGTCAGCGACACGCTCCGCAACGCAGTCGAGTCGTACATCGCGATCGCCCCGCCGATCGCGGCGGTCCCCGGGGCGCGGCGGGTCATCGCGCTGGTCGGCCCGACGGGCGTCGGCAAGACGACGACCGTGGCCAAGCTCGCCGCCACCTTCAAGCTGGCGCACGGGTATCGCCCCGGATTGGTGACCGTGGACACGTACCGGATCGCCGCGGTCGAACAGCTTCGGACGTATGCCGAGATCATCGACCTGCCGCTGTCTGTGGTCAACGCCCCGAGCGAGATGCGCCGGGCGTTCGACGAGCTGGGCGAGGTGGACATGGTCCTGATCGACACCGCCGGCAGGAGCCCGCGCGACGAGGTCAAGATCCGCGAACTGGCTGACTTCCTGGCCGAGGCGCGGCCCGACGAGGTCCACCTGGTCCTCAGCGCCGTGGCCGCCGAGCGCAGCCTGCGGGCGGCGGTCGAGCGGTTCGCGGTGGTCTGCGCCGACCGCCTGATCCTGACCAAGCTCGACGAGGCCGACGGCCTGGGCGGCGTCCTCACCGTGCTCGGCCAGGCCGACCGCCCCGTCAGCTACATCACGACCGGGCAGGCCGTCCCCGACGACATCGAGCCGGCCGCTCGGACGCGGCTGGCGCGGCTCATTTTGGGTCTCGAGGTCGTCTAGTGACGCCCTCTCGCCCCGCACTGCCAGTGATACGCATTCCGGATCTTTTGTGCCCTTAGTCCAGATTTCACATTTGAGATTTCAAATTTGAGATTTCCAATTCCAAATCAGCAGATCGGTGCACAAAATTCCTGGGACCCGTATGAGATCGAGACCGAGTGGGCGCCTCGAGGGCGCCCAGGACAACGTCCCCGCGAGCCATGGGTGAGCCATGGAAGAAGTTCAGGGCCCGATGACGACGCGACGGGGCACCCGCGCCCCAGCCCCTCCCTGGCACGGCCGTGGGGCGCCATGCGCCCTGATCGCCCTGGCCTGCCTGGCCCCCGCGGGATGCGCGACGATGGACGGGCCGGCCAAGTTCAAGATCCCGACGCCCCACGCCGACAAAGGCGAGACGGCCACGGAGCGGCAGGCGCGGTTCGACGACCTCTCCCACGGAAATCCTAATCTTAAAAGGCTGATGATTTACTAAAATCGATAATCTTCGTCCGATCGGTCGTGCCGCGTGAGGTGCCTCGGGTGGGCGGGGCCCACCCTCGGCGCTCGCATCGATCCGGGTGGGCGGGGCCCACTTCCGCGTGACCCTTGAGGGATGATTATGTCCGACCAAGCCGACCGACTGAGGCAGATGGTCCAGGCGCGATCCGCGGCGGTGGCGCTGGCCGATCCCCGCCCGCGGGGGGCAGGGCGCTGGAGCCGGTCAAGGCGCAGTCGCTGGTCCTGACCAGCGGGAAGGGGGGCGTGGGCACGTCGAACCTGGCGCTGAACCTGGCGATCGCGCTGGGTGAGGCG
>JAFANO010000069.1 GCA_019232645.1 Planctomycetaceae bacterium
CTGGCTCTCGGCCGATCACTGCCGACATTGCCGTTGTGGCTCGCCGACAACCTCGCGGTGCCCCTCGAGCTGGAGCTGAGCTACGAGGAGACGTGCCGCATCCTCCGCCTCTCGTAGACCTTGTGCTATCTCCGGGGCGCCACTGCCCCGGCCAGCCCTGCGCAATCCCCGGCACATGAACTCGCGTGCGCCTCCACTCGCCTACGGCCGGGGGCCGGGTGGAGGACCACCGCGAGGGCGCGCGCCGGACAGGTCGGCGGCGAGGCGGCGGAGCGGCGCGGACTCGGCGGGCTGGCCCAGCGCGTCGTAGCTGGCGGCCAGCCCTTCGATCGCGTCGAAGAACGGCCGGTTCGCGGGGCGTTGGCGGGGCAGTCGGCCCGAGAAGCCCGGCGGCAGGGCGCGCTGGGCCAGCTCGAAGGCGTAGCCGAAGTGGCCGCGCGCCAGCGCCGGGTCGTTGTCCTCGAGGGCGATCCGGCCCAGCGCGACGTGGACCCAGAGGTTGTCGCCGCAGCCCTGGAGCGCGTACCGGAGGGCGTCGCGCGCCGCCTCCGTGTCGCCCGCTTTCCAGAGCTCGATCCCCTCCTCGTAATCCAGCTCCATCTCGCGGACGCATCGGGGATGGACCAGCTCGAAATCGGCGCCGCCGATCCGGGCGAGGCCCAGGCCGCCTCGACGCCGGGCCGGAGTCCCCCCAGGCCGGCCTCCCCCGGGCCGCCGGCCCGGCCCGGAGGGTGGTTTCCCCGGTCCTCGCCTGGGTGATCGGCGCGGGTCCCGATCCTTCTCGTCATCCCGTCCCGCCATCAGCACCCTTTCGATGGTTCCTCACGCGCCGCGTCATCGTCCGCCTTCGGTTCAGGATATCGCGCCTCCCGGGACGTGACGAGATCGCGCCGGACCGCTCGGGCGGGCGTGACGCGACTCGCCCACCGTCCGTACAATAAGATCCAGGGCGCGGGGCCTGCCGGACAGGCTTCGCGTCGAGGCGAGTGCGGTGGAACCCCTTGACCCGGAGACCGGCCCATGAGTCTGAGCATCCGGAGCACGGCCTTTGCCGAGGGCCACGCGATCCCCAGGCGGCACACCGGAGACGGCGAGGACCTCTCGCCCCCCCTGTCGTGGTCGACCTTGCCCCCCGGGACCACGGAGCTGGCGCTGATCGTAGACGATCCCGACGCCCCCCGCGACGAGCCCTGGGTCCACTGGGTCCTCTACAAGATCCCGGCGACGGCCCCCGGGCTGACCGAAGGCATCCCGCCCGTCGCGCGCCCCGGCCAGCCCGCGGGGGCCGTCCAGGGCAAGAATACCTGGGGCTCGCTCGGCTATCGCGGCCCCGCGCCCCCCAAGGGGCACGGGGTGCATCATTACCACTTCAAGCTCTACGCCCTCGACCAGGCGCTCGACCTGCCGCCAGGCCTGGAGAAACACGACCTGATGAATGCCATGTCGGGGCATCTCCTGGGCCACGTCGAGCTGGTCGGGACCTATCAGAGGTAGGCCTTGCCCGACACCCGGCACCACCGCGGCCCCGACCCTCATGACATGGCCGCATTCGGACCCTCGGCCCTGCCCGCGCTCCGCGAGGCGGTGGCCGACCTGTCCTGGATGCTGGGACGGGGCTACGCGGTGACCTCGGCGCTGAAGCTGGTGGGCGACCGTTGGTCGCTGACCGAGCGTCAGCGCCTGGCCGTCCGCCGCTGCGCCTGCTCCGACGAGGCCCTCACCCGTCGCCTCCGCCACCTGGTCGCCCCCGACGACCTGCACGGCCGGGCGGTCCTCCTGGACGGCTTCAACGTGCTGACGACGCTCGAGGCCGCGCTGGGGGGTGCGGTCGTCCTCCGGGGCCGCGACGGCGCCGACCGCGACCTGGCCGGCGTCCACGGCACCTATCGCAAGGTCGAGGAGACCCGGCCCGCCATCGCCCTGCTCGGCGACCAGATGGCCGCGCTGGGGATCGCCCGGGCGCTCTGGCTGCTCGACAGCCCCGTCTCCAACAGCGGCCGGCTCCGCGGGATCCTCCTCCAAGCCGCCCTCGAACGCGGATCGAATTGGCAGGTCGAGCTGGTCTTCAGCCCCGACCCGTTGCTGGCGCAGGCGACCGAGATCATCGCCACCTCCGATAGCGCCATCCTCGATCGCTGCGGTCGCTGGGTCAACCTCGCGCGCCTGGCGATCGACTCCGCCATCCCCGGGGCCCGGATCGTCGATCTCTCCATCTAATACGCATTCCGGATATTTTGTGCACTTTGTCCGGATCTCGGATTTGAGATTTCAAATTTCAAATCAGCAGATTGGTGCACAAAATTCCTGGGACCCGTATAAATAGATCCGGCTCCCTATGGGGCCACTGGTGGCGCGGACGACACCGCCTCGCCCCGTGATCCCCTCGCCCAGGGCCGAGGTGGGAGAGTGGGAAAACCTGACAAAACGACTCCACCACGGTGCCATCAGGAGTCAACGATTGCAGCCATCCCCTCTCCCCAAGCCCATCGGTCCTCGGCGCCTGCCTTCTTCTCAGGCATCGATGAAGGTTTCCCGGGCACCACTCCCCGGCGGCTCCTCACGTCGATGAAAAAAATGTAAGACGTTAAATCCCCATATCGCAGAGTTTAATGACGAACCCGTCGGCCGCCTCGTGGGCTTCGGCATCACGGTTGCCAGCTGTATGGAGAATGATTGAGTGGGGTCGTGCCTAACTCATCATCCTCCCTGCCATTCCGTCCGGACGATCCTCAGTCGGAGGGTCGGTCATGTCCTTCCCACGATGGAATGCGCCGATTTCAGATGTGCTCACTTCCCTGGGGATAGCTATCGGGCGAGCCGAGAGTTCACTTCGAAAGGACGACATCGAGATGACGACCATGAGCAAGGGTCTGAGGGCGACGATCGCCTTGGTGATTGGAGGGGTCGCCATCCTGGCGTTGCCCTCGTGGGTGAAGGCGGAGGAGGCGGCCACGGCGGCTGCGACGGCCGCCCCCGCGACGTCGGAGATCAGCGGGGCGGACACGGCCTTCATGATGGTCTCCGCGGCGCTGGTGATGCTGATGACCCCGGGGCTCGGGCTCTTCTATGGCGGGATGGTGCGGCGGAAGAACGTGCTGGCCACGTTCCAGCAGAGCTTCATCTTGCTCGGAGTCATCGCGCTGCAGTGGGTCCTCTTCGGCTACAGCCTGGCATTCGGGCCCAACAAGCTCAACGGCCTGATCGGCGGCCTGGAGTGGGCCGGGCTCCGCGGCGTCGGGTTCGACCCCAACCCCGACTACGCGGCGACGATCCCGCACCAGCTCTTCATGGTCTATCAGCTCATGTTCGCGGTGATCACGCCGGCGCTGATCTCGGGGGGGTTCGCCGAGCGGATGAAGTTCAAGGCGTATCTCGCCTTCATGCTGCTCTGGGCGACGCTGGTCTACGACCCGGTGGCGCACTGGGTCTGGGGCGCCGGTGGCTGGATCAAGGGCCTGGGCGCGCTCGACTTCGCGGGCGGCCTGGTGGTGCACGTCATCTCGGGCGTCGCGGCCCTCTGTTGCGTGCTCGTCATGGGCAAGCGGAAGGGCCTTGGCAGTGAAGAGATGCACCCGCACAACCTGACGATGACGGCGCTGGGGACCGCCCTGCTCTGGTTCGGCTGGTTCGGCTTCAACGCCGGCAGCGCGCTGGCGGCCAACAGGTCGGCGGTCGCGGCGTTCGTTAATACGAACACCGCCACCGCCGCCGCCGTGGTGAGCTGGTCGCTGATCGAGTACCTCCACAAGGGCAAGGCGACCGTTCTCGGGGCCTGCTCCGGCGCCGTCGCAGGGCTGGTCGCCGTGACCCCGGCGGCCGGGTTCATCGTCCCGATGGGCGCCCTGGCGCTGGGCCTCCTGGTCAGCGCCGCCTGCTACTCGGCGATCTTGCTCAAGGGCAAGCTCGGCTACGACGACTCGCTCGACGTCTTCGGCGTCCACGGCGTGGGCGGGATGTTCGGCGCCCTGGCCGTCGGCGTGCTCGCCGTCGAGGGGATCAGTGGCAACCCGGCCGGGCTGCTCGGCGGCAATCCCAATCTGCTCGTGGCGCAGGTTATCTCAGTCCTCGCGGCGTTCTCCTACAGCTTCACCGCCACGTTCGTGCTGCTCAAGCTGGTGGACGCGGTGATCGGGCTCCGCGTCACGGCCGACGAGGAAGACATCGGCCTCGACCTGACGCAGCACGGCGAGCGCGGCTACATCATGGGTGCCGGCGAGCTGCTCGGCGGTCTGCCCCAGCACGAGCCCACGACGGCCATGACCGCCCTGCCCCGCACCGCGGATCATCCGATCGGCGTTTGATCGCCGAGTCACATCGGTCCAGAATCCCCCGATCACCTCGATCCATCCGTCCGGACGACGAAGCGTCCGGACGGATGGTTCTTTTGGCCCAAGCGGCCAGAATGGCGCATGGCCATCGTTGGCCTAGCTTAGGTGCAAAAAATTCAGAGATTGGGGCGACGACACACGCCAGCCCTACCAGTAAGAATCCCCACGGCTAAAGCCGGGGTCTTTTGAAAGAAAGCCCATTCTCACCAGACTTAGGTTTCTACGTTGGGCTTCAGGTTCAAGACCGACGTCCGGATGCTTCCTCAGTCCGGACCTCTCGAAGGGTGGGTTGCAGACACGATGCGGGGTCATCACGAAACGGACTCACCCGACAGACACCGG
>JAFANO010000216.1 GCA_019232645.1 Planctomycetaceae bacterium
GTCACGAGCCCGGGACGTGCCGGCGGTATCGCTCGTGGATCAGAGCGAGAGAATCGCTGTCCGCCTGGTGGGACCGGTAGGCGTCTTGAAAGTTGGTAGAATCTTTGTACACAAGAGCGAAAACGGTGACCGCTGAGGAGAATCCGACCCCGGAACTGGAGTCCTGCCATGCAATCCGCACCCCTATCGCCCGCGAAGCAGGCCGAGATCGAAGACCTCTCCCGAGCCATCCACGAGGCGGTCGAGGCCGAGATCGACGAGCTGGCCGCCCACCTCGCCGCCACCGACGATGCCCACCTCTTTGGCGACAACGAGTTCCAAATCCGGGCGCTGGCCCACAAGATCGCCGCCAAGGCCGTCGAGCAGCATCTGGCGTGCAAAAAAACGGCTACAACGGCGCTACAGTGACCTGCCCGCATTGCGAGCAGGCCGCCGAGTTCCACTCGCACCGCTGGCACACCTCGTCCAGTCTTGTGGGGCCGATCCGCTACTGCCGCGCTTACTACCTTTGCCGACGCTGCGGCCAGGGCCTGTTCCCCTTCGACCGCGAGGCGGGCCTGACGACCCGCGACCTGACCCCGGCCCTGGAGCGGGTCGCCACCTTGGCCGGCGCCGTCGCCGACAGCTTCGAGAAGGCTGCCGAGTTGCTCGATGAGATGGCCGGTGCCCGGCTCTCGGAGTCGACCGTCGCACGGACGACCGAGGACGCCGGCCAGCGCCTGGCCGATGCCGCCGCGGCCGGCGCGACCTTCGGCCCCCAAGTGGACTGGCCCTGGCACAAGGACTATGACGGGAAGAGATGTGCGTACGTCGAACTCGACGCGACCGGGGTGCGCCAGCAAGGCGCGGGGGGCGGCCCCGCTGAAGGCCGCATGGCCTACGTGGGGATGGTCTGCAACCCGTCCCCGGAGTGGCCTTGGCCCGACGAGAAGCCCCAGCCGATGCAAGCACGCTACCTCGCGGGGCTGTACCCCCTGGAGGAGTTCGCCCCCTTGCTCCGCGCGCCGGCCGGGCACGTGGGCATGGACCGGGCCGACCGCTGGATCGGGCTGTCCGACGGCGGCAACGGGCTGGAAGACCGGCTCCGCGAGAACTTCCCGCGTGTGGAGGTGATCATCCTGGACTTCTTTCATCCTGCGGAGAAGCTCACCGGGCTGGCGCGGCGGCTGCACCCCCAGGACGAGGACGAGGCGGAAGATCAAGCGCGGCATTGGCGGCAGTGGCTCAAGGACGAGGGCGGTGCGGTCCTGGCGGCGGTCCTCCGCGAATGGGACTGGCCACACCGGCCCGGCTTGCGTGAGGCCGTGGACGAGCTGATCGGTTACCTCGAACATCATGCGCACCGGATGGAGTACCCGGAATACCTGGCGCGGGGCTGGTGTATTGGCAGCGGGGCGGTGGAGAGCGCGTGCAAGACGGTGGTGGGCCAACGGCTGAAGCTGGCGGGGATGCGTTGGGGCGAGGACGGGGCGCATGCCGTCTGCCATCTGCGTGCCCTCTACCGCAGCGAGAAAGGCCAGTGGGAGGCCTTCTGGGACCGCGATTTCTCCTGCAACTGATCGCCTGTATCACCAACTAACGTGACGCTCACCGAGAGGATGAGGGTAAGCGTCTCGAAAGTAGGTGGGAAATCCCGTATAACAGGGGACACTGATGGGACCGACGAAATTCACCCCTGACCACTCAGGGACATCCCGCCATGCGCACCCCTCGACCCGACCTCACGCCCGAGCAAGTCGCCGACGCCGAGCGGATTTACGATGCGTTTCACCGCGCCTCGGAGGACGAGCACTGGCAGATCGCTCAACTGCTCGCCTCGAAGTCCGATGGGGAGATCCTCGGGGAGACCGAATTTCAGGTCCGCGACCTGGTGCACCAGACCGGGGCCAGGGCGATGCAAGCCGCCCTCGACGGGCGGAACAAGGGGGGTACCAAGGGTCCAGCCTGAGTTGCCCCCACTGCCACGAGGCGGCCAAGTTCATCGCTTATCGTCCCAAGTCCCTCGTCAGTCTGCTCGGGGATCTCCGCCTCGAACGCGCGTACTATCACTGCCCCCACTGCCACCGCGGTTCGGTCCCCTGGGATGAGGTGGTGCGGTTGTCGAACGACGCGCTGACGCCGGCGGCCCGCGAGGTGGTCTGCCTGGCCGGCCTCCTGTCCAGCTTCGCCGAGGGGAGCACGGCAGCCCTGCCCAAGCTCACGGGGTTGCGGCTCAGTGAATCGACCGTCGAGCGGACGACCGAGGCGGTGGGCCGCGCCGTCGCCGCCCGCCTGGCCGAGGGCGAGGTCTTCGGCGCGGCGCGGGACTGGGATTGGCACAAGGACGCCGAGGGCAAGACCTGCGCGTACGTCTCGCTCGACGCCACCGGGGTCGGTCAACAAGGTCCCGACGGCGCCCGGGCCGAGGGGCGGATGGTCACGGTGGCGATGGTCTACAACCCGGTCCCCGAGGGGAAGGACCGGCGCGCGCGCCCCGACGGGCCGCCCCCCCGGTTCAACGTCCGCTACGTGGCGGGGTTGGACGGGATCGCGGCGCTGGGCGAACCGCTCCGACGTCAGGCGGCGCAGGTGGGGATGGATCGGGCGGAACGCTGGATCGCCCTCAGCGACGGCGGGTCCGGCCTAGAAGACTGGCTGCGGACGAACTTCGGCCGGGTCGAAGCGGTGATCCTCGACTTCTACCATGCGACCGAGTACCTCGGTGACCTCGGCCGCGCCTTGCACCCCGCGGACGAGGAGGCGCGTGCGGCCTGGCTGGGCGGCTGGTGCCACCGCCTCAAACACGAAGGGGGTGCGGCGGTGCTGGACGACCTTCGCGGCCTGGAGGTCCGTGGCCGCGCGGCGCGTGAGGCGTTGACGGCCGTCGTGCGCTATTTCGAGAACCAGTCGCACCGGATGGACTACCCCCATTATGTGGCCAAGGGCTGGGCGATCGGCTCAGGGCCGGTCGAATCGGCGTGCAAGACGGTCATCGGCCAACGCATGAAAGGGGCCGGCATGCGCTGGGGAGAGGACGGCGCCGACAGCGTCGGCCATCTTCGGGCGTTGTTCAAGAGCGGAGACCGGCAGTGGGACGCCTACTGGTATCCGGAACCGAACTGAGGTGGGCCACCTACAAATCTGACGCTTACCCCGGGAGATAGGGAGACATGGCAAGACGTCGGTACGTGGTCCTGGAGCATCGCTGGGATGGGGTCCACTGGGACCTGATGCTCGACGTCGGGGACGTGCTCCGGACCTGGGCGATCGACGCGCCGATCACGACCGGAGTGGATCTGCCCGCCCGGGCGCTGGCCGACCATCGCCGGATCTACCTCGAGTTCGAGGGTGAGATTTCGGGCGGCCGTGGCACGGTCCGTCGCGTCGATCGAGGGCTCTACGAGCCGCTGATCTGGACCCCCGGGCATGTCCGGGTGCGCCTGGAGGGGGGGCAACTCGTCGGCGAGGCGGAGCTCCGCGGCACGGGGGCCGGGGCGAACGAGACCCCCTCGGCCGTGCCCTGGATCTTGCGCCTCGGGAACTTCAGTT
>JAFANO010000306.1 GCA_019232645.1 Planctomycetaceae bacterium
CCCTGGCGCTGGCCCCAGGCCGGAGCATACACGGTCTCCGAGGTCACCGATCACCTTCGGACCAACGCCGCGACCATCCGGGCCTTCCTCGACCGCGAGATCGCGATCGAGGAGCCTCACGGCGATCGACCCGGCCGGGTCGTCCTCTCCTAACCGCCACCGGCGGTCGGCCGACGAGGCGACGACGCCCTCCTCACGGTAAACCTTCGCCCAACCCTTCAGAGTCGGTTGGCGCAGAGTGGGACACAGACCGCTTGCCTCAGCGTGGAGACCGGCTCTTCTCTGTCAACGACCCGCCATGAAGCGAAAACGAAGATGCTCCACAAGAGCGACGTTCCAGTTCTGCCAGGAGGATCGGTCGACCCTTCTTGGGTCGCGCCTTCCTCATGATCTTGCGGCGATGAATCGCCTCATGTTGGCAAATCGGTTCTCGGGCCGTGCGATACGGGATACCAGCCCTTTGAAAGTGGTAACTCGTCCACTAGGTGCAAAGAATTCGATGTCGTCGTGGTAATCGAGGGCAAATTCTAGCGCTCAGATTACGTTTCTCTGGCAAGAATTTGTTCCGAATTGATCTTGACGTTCCAAACCCGGGACAATGAATAAAATCAGATTCTGATTTATGCTAGATTTGCATCTCTAGTAGCAAACTCGCTTTAAGCATCAAGAGGTTGCGCGATTGTTAAACCACCTTCAAAGGGGTGGATGCATGGCCCATCCCATGCGCCTGGGAGGTCCTGTTCTCTTCCCGGCCGGTGGGACCGGTCGGCATGGTGGGTTCAGTGATGGGCGCGATGGAATGATCAAGGATCGACAACGCTTTCGTTCGTTCAAGGAGGAGCCTGTTGTGATCGCTCGCCCGCTCGTTCTCACGGTCGTCTCCGCGGCTGCCCTCGTGCTCGCCGCTCCCCCCACACCTGGTTTCGCCGATAATCTCCCCACTCCCTATTACAGCCTGAAATACGACCCGTCCTCCCCGACGGCTGCGCCGATCCAGCAGGTCTTCTTCTCCCTCTCGCCTCCCGGCCAGATCGCCGAGCAGAAGGACGCCAACGGGAACATCGCGAATCCGCTGATCGTCTTAAAAGGCTTCGATCCAGGCAGCGTCAACGGCGGGGTGCTCGACGGCACGATCCCCGCGGGTCAGCCGTCCGCGGGCCAGTTCCAGGCGATCGGGCTCGACTTCGGCACGCCGGGGTTCCAGCCCAACAGCGAGATGGACTTCAGCCTGAAGCTCAAGGACCCAAGCTCGGGGAGCCTGCCGACCTTGACGCTGCTCGACCCTTCCACGCTGCTCAAGGAGGACAACCCGCAGATCACGCCGCTGGCGGCGACCTCGGGCCTGACCCTCGATCTGGTCAACGGCACTGGCACTGGCACTGGCTCCGGCTCCAGCAGCAACTCCTCGACGCCGAGCACCCCCTCGACCCTACCCTCCAGGCCTCCGGTGCCTCCCACGATCCCCGAGCCTCTGTCGCTGGTCATCTGGTCGGCGCTGGCGGGACTGGGCCTGATGCGGATCAAGACTCTCCGCCGGTCGCGGTGTGCTGCGGCCTGAGACGGGCCTGACGACGCGGGATCGAGGCCTTCGGCTCTCGGCCCTTGGCAGCGGGCCGCCGGTCGGCGATGATGGTGACGCGAGGGCCGGTGCCGCGCCGTCGCAACCGACCTCCCGTCGCCACCGCCCCAACCCCGTGGTTCTCGCGCCGTGGACATCTTGCTCAGCGAGGCCCAGATTCAGGAGCGGGTGCGCCAGCTCGGCCGGCGGATCGAGGCCGAATACCACGGCCGTCCCCTGACGATCGTCGCCGTCCTGACCGGCAGCCTGGTCTTCCTGGCCGACCTGATCCGTCAGATCGGCCTCCCCTTGCGCGTCGCGCTGTTGCAGGCCAGCAGTTACAAGGGGGCCGTGTCCACCGCCGGCCCCCTGCTGCTCAACGAGGCGTTCGTGCCCGACGTCGCGGGCCGGGACGTCCTGCTCCTGGACGACATCCTCGACACCGGCCACACCCTGTCGGCCCTCGTCCGGCAGATGACCGAGCGCGGCGCCCGGAGCGTCCGGACCGTCGTCCTGCTCCGCAAGCTCGGCCGCCAGGAGGTCCACCTCGAGCCCGACTACTGCGGCTTCACCATCCCCGATGCCTTCGTCGTCGGCTACGGACTCGACTATGCCGATGACTATCGCCACCTGCCCTACGTGGCCATCCTGCCCGGGAGCCATCCGCCGCCCGGCGCCGGCGGCTGAGGCGGTACAATGGCCATGAGGCTGGCCCTGATCACCCGACGCTATCCGCCGCTGATCGGCGGGGCCGAGAAGGTCTTGAGCTACCTCGCGCCGGCGCTGGCACGCGAGGGGGCCGAGGTCACCATCCTGACGTCGCGCACGCCGGGGCCGGCCTCGGCGGCGGTCGAGGAGGTCGCCGCGGCCCTGGGGCGCCTGACCGTGGTCCGGCTGGCGACGTCGCGGCTCCGCTTCCTCGGGACCGGGCTCTACATGCGGAACCTCCGGCGCTGGCTGGACCGCAACCCGATCGACCTGGCCTACGTCTCGATGCTCAAGCACGACGCCTTCGTGACGATCGCCGCAGGCCGTCGCCACGGCTTCCCGGTGGTGCTCCGGCCCGAGGGCGCGGGGGCGACCGGCGACCTCGCCTGGCAGTCCTGGGGCCGGTTCGGCCGGACGATCGGCCGGCGCTGCCGCCGGGCCGACGCCGTCGTCGCGATCTCCGGCGCGATCTCTTCCGAGCTGCTGGCCGCCGGCTACGACGCGACCCGGATCCACGAGCTGCCCAACGGCGTCCCCGTGCCCGACCCGCCCTGGCGGCGCCGCACCGACTGGCGGGCCGCGCCGCGCGCCGTCGCCGTCGGCCGGCTGGCGCCCGAGAAGGGGCACGCGACCCTGGTCGCCGCCTGGCCCCGCGTCCGGGCGGCCCATCCGCGGGCCCGGCTGACGCTGATCGGCGAGGGGCCCGAGCGGCCCGCGCTGGAGGCGCTGGTCGATCGGCTCGGGCTCCGCGCCGCGGTCGAGCTGCCCGGCCCGATGACCGACCCCGGCGCGGCGCTCCGCGCGGCGGATCTCTTCGTGCTGCCCTCGCGCGAGGAGGGGATGAGCATCGCCTTGCTCGAGGCGATGGCGCTGGGCCTGCCGCTGGTCGCCTCGGCGATCCCCGGCAACCGCCGTCTGGTCCACGACTTCAAGGACGGCCGGCTCGCCCCGCCCGACGACCCCGACGCGCTGGCGCGGGTGGTCCTGGAGCAGTGGGCCGACGTCGACCGCGCGGTCCACATGGGACGCGCCGCGCGGCGCCGGGTCGTGGATGAGTTCTCGATCGCCGCCGTCGCGCGGCGGCACCTCGAGCTGTTCCGCCGCCTGGTCCAGCAGACGGCGACGCGATCCGCCACGCACCCGGGAGCGACCTCGTGCTCGACGTCCTGCACCTGATCCCCACGCTCGACCGCTCGGGGGCCGAGAAGCAGATGGTCCTGCTGGCGCGGGGCCTGCCGCGCGACCGGTTCCGCGTCGCCGTCGCCACCCTGACCCGCCTGGGCCCGCTCGCGGCCGACCTCCGCGCCGCGGGCATCCCCGTGACGCCGCTCGGCAAGCGGTTCAAGTTCGACCCGATCGCGCTGGCGCGGCTGGTCGGGCTCCTGAGGGCGCGGCGGTGCGACGTGCTCCAGACCTGGCTCTTCGCGGCCGACACCTACGGCCGGGTCGCGGCCCGGCTGGCCGGGGTGCCGGTGGTGGTCACCGCCGAGATGGCCGTGGACCTCTGGAAGGGCCGGGCCGAGCGGGCCATCGATCGCCGGCTGGCGGCGGTGACCGACCGCGTGGTGGGCAACTCCGGCGCCGTGGTCGAGTTCGCGCGCCGGGCCGGCATCCCCGACGACCGCCTGGCGCTGATCGCCTCGGGGATCGCCGACGAGGAGCCGCCTGTGGTCGACCCGGCCCGGGTCCGCGCCGAGCTGGGCTGGCCCGGCGACGCCCCCCTGATCCTCTTCGCCGGCCGGCTGGCCCCCCAGAAGGGGGTGGCCGACCTGCTCGCGGCGCTCGACCTGCTCCAGCACGTCCGGCCCGACGTCCGCGCCCTGATCGTCGGCGACGGCCCGCTCCGCGCGCCGCTCGAGGAGACGGCGCACGCCTTCGACCTCGACGGCAGGGTCCGCTTCCTGGGCCACCGCGCCGACGTCCCGCGGCTGCTGGCGGCGGCCGACCTGCTGGTCCTGCCCAGCCTGTACGAGGGCCTGCCCAACGTCGTGCTCGAGGCGATGCGGTGCGCCAAGCCGGTGGTCGCGACCGCCGCGCCGGGCACGACCGAGGTCGTCGCCGACGGCCGGACCGGCCTGCTCGTCCCGTTGCGCGACCCTCCGGCGCTGGCCGAGGCGCTGCGAACCGTGATCCAGGACCGCGCCCTGGCCCGCCGCCTCGGCGCCGGGGGCCGCGCCCGCGTCGCGGCCGAGTTCCGCGCCGACGTCATGATCGCGCGGTTCGCCGAGTTATACGAGACCCTGGCCCGGGCCAAGGGGCTGGCCGTCTGAGAACGGGCGCGGAAAAATTAGGCGAATCTGCTCATTGAGATGAACTCGGCGAAGATGACCCTCACTCGCGTCCGCCGACAGGCCCGCCTCACGGCCTCGTGTCTGCCCGTGAGCTTGGGCCATACGACAACCTATTCATCGTAAGGTCTATAAATTTGCGACTATTGGTAATCTGAGCAATCCCAAAACTTGCCGCTCCCGTTCTGAGCAGGTCTTGCGGTAGACGACGGGTCTCACGTCATCCCCAACCCTTTGATCGCTGCCGTCAGCGGGTCGGAAGAGAAGACCGGATCGACACGTTCCACGATATCCCCGGAGACTTCAAGGAAATTCCTCTTGTTCTCCAGCGGGATCAGCGCCCGGCGCGCTCCGTTGTCCATCCCGACCTGGAGCGGTTCGACCAGGGACCGGACCGCCTTGATGTTGCCCTGGATGCTCAGGTCCCCGAGGATCAGCA
>JAFANO010000680.1 GCA_019232645.1 Planctomycetaceae bacterium
GCCGACCTCGGTGCCAGGAAGGTCGGCGAATAAGTCCTGGTCCTCCTTCAATTCGAGCATGAAGGCGCGACACGCGCCTTCGAGGGTGAAGTCGCTGTAGGACATCCGCGAGTCGCCTCCGCCTCGCCCCTTACCGGTCCACTTCCCCGAGCACGATGTCCAGGCTGCCGAGGATGCCGACGACGTCGGCGACGGTGTGCCCCAGGCACATCTGCTCCAAAGCGATCAGGTTGATGAAGCTCGGGCTCCGGACGTGGTAGCAATAGGCCGAGGAGGAGCCGTCGGCGACGACGTAGTAGCCGAGCTCCCCCTTGGGGTTCTCGACCCTCGAGTACGCCTCGCCCGCTGGGACCTTGATCTGGTAGGTCTTCTTGCCCGCGATGATCGGCCCCTCGGGCAGGTCCTTCAGCGCCTGCTTGAGGATCTTGACGCTCTCGCGCATCTCCTGGAGCCGGACGTAATACCGGTCGTACACGTCGCCCTGCGACCTGGTGATGACGTCGAACTGGAACCGGTCGTAGATGCTGTAGGGGGCCGCGCGGCGGATGTCATAGGCGACCCCGGAGGCCCGGAGGACCGGGCCGGCGGTCGAGAAGTCGATCGCCTGCTGCGCGGTCAGCACGCCGATCCCGCGGCAGCGGTCGAGCACGATCTCATTGCCCGAGAGGTAGCGGTCGAGCTCGTCGATCCTGGCGTCGAGCCGGTCGTGGACGATCCCCCGGCAGCGCTCGACCCAGCCCGGCGGCAGGTCGAAGGCGACGCCGCCGAACCGGTAGTAGTTGCACATCATCCGGCTGCCGGCGGCCCACTCGAACAGGTCGAGGATCAGCTCGCGTTCCTCGATCGCGTACAGCGCCGGGGTGAAGAACGCGCCGAGGTCGTTCAGCAGGAAGCCGATCGACCACATGTGGCTGACGATCCGGGTCAGCTCGGCCATGATCACCCGGATGTACTCGGCCCGCTCGGGCGGCCTGGCGTCGTCGCCCATCAGTTGCTCGACGGCCAGCGCGTAGCCGAAGTTGTTGCCCATGCTGGTCAGGTAGTCGAGGCGGTCGGTGAACGGGAAGTTCATCAGGAAGGTGTTCCGCTCGCCGATCTTCTCGTGGTTGCGGTGCATGTACCCCATGACCGGCTTGAGGCCGATGATCGTCTCGCCGTCGACCCGGAGGTTCATCCGGAAGACACCGTGGGTGCTGGGGTGCTGCGGGCCCATGCTGATGACGAACTGGTCGGTGCTCAGCTCGCTGATCTCGACCCCGGAGGGCAGGAGCGCCTGGCCCTTGGTGTCCTCGGCGCCGGAGAGGCCGGCCCAGTCGGTGAAGTCGCGCGGGACCTTCAGGTTCGTACCGTAGGGGTTGAACTCCTCGGCGCGGAAGTGGCGGCCGTATCCCTCCTCGACGCGGCTGTCGAAGACCTTGGTCGGCCCCTCGTAGTAGGGCTCGAGGAAGTCCTTGCGGAGCGGATGATAGGCGTAGCCGTCCCACATCAGGATCCGCTTGGTCCCCTCGGGGTGGCCATCGAAGCGGACGCCCATCATGTCGAAGACTTCGCGCTCCTGGAAGTCGGCCCCGCGCCAGACGCCGATGACGGAGGGGACCCGCCCCTGGCCCTCGGCCTCGGCGGCCCGGACCCGCAGCTCGATCAGCGAGCCGGGGCTGGTCGTGCTTTCGAGGTGGTAAGTGACCTCGATGCAGTCCTCGTAGTGGACACTCTGGAGGCTGGCCAGGTAGTCGAAGCGGATCGGGTCCTCGTCGCGGAGGAAGTGGCCGACCTCGACGAGCTTGCCGGGCTCGACGAGCAGGGCGGCCTGGACGATGGCGACGGTGCCGGCGCCGACGCGGTCGTTGATCCGGCCGGCCAGCTCGCGGAGTCGTTCGACGCCGAGCCAGACGAGGCTGGGTCGCACCTCGGCCCGCTTGGCTTTCTTGGCGGGCTTGGCGGCCGGCCTGGCCGGCGCGGGGGCGGCATCGGTATTCGTCGCCGAGGGCGCGGCCTCGCCCCGGGACTTGGCGCGGATCAGCTCGATCTTGCTCGGCCCCTTGGCCGCGGCGGGGGCGGGGGAGGTCGCGGCCTCGCCG
>JAFANO010000543.1 GCA_019232645.1 Planctomycetaceae bacterium
GGGCATGCCTCCAATTTAGCCCACTCCCAGCGGCGGGGGAAGCTCAACGGGTGGTCCCGGTGGGCGACGACGTGTGGGTAGTGGGAGGGGCAGGCAATCGGCCGCCGCCCAATCCCTGCGGGAACTGCTGGAGATAACGCTGCACGGTGACGGGCGCGACGCCCGGGGTCCCGTAGACGTTCGCCGGATCATATCCGATGCTGAACTGCTGGAACGTGTACGGCACACCCGCAGCCGCGGTGTAGGGCTGATAAGACGGGTCGATGGTGTAGATCTGTCGTACCCCGAAGTGCGACTCGATCACGGAGTTCGCCGGGTCCGACGGGTTGTCGTAGGCGATCCCCGCACCCTGCGAGGGTGCGTCGGCCGAGGGTCCGACTCCCGGCACGTTCGTCGCCGCCGGCCCGGCCGGGGTCCCCAGCGCGTCCGCATCCCTCGGCCTGGGTGCGACTGCCGGCGCGGTCGGGGTGGCCGGCGCGACCACGGCGGCCGGCACAGCCGCGGGCGCCGTCCCGGGTGCGGGTATCAGTGTCGACCCGGCCGCGGTCACCGGCGTGGGGGCCGGGGGATTCGTGGTCGGCTCGACGGGGGGCGTCTCGATCGACAGGACCTCGTTGGCCGGCACGGGCATGACCCGGCTCGGGAGCGGCGGTCCGAAGGCCCGGACCGTCGGGACGTAGCCGGTGGCGGCCAGGTCGCGGCGGCGGGCGTCGAGGTAGATCCGCGTCGCCCGGTCGCGGATCTGCTCGAAGCGGTCGGCACCCGCCTCGCGATCCCTCGCGAACTGGACGGCCGCCTGCAGGCCGGCGTTGTTCGGGTCGAGCGCCAGCGCCCGCTCATAGGCGTCGCGCGACATCTGATAGTACTTCGCGGCCAGGTCGGGCGGGGCGTCGAGCGCGACCTCGTGCGCCAGCTCGCCCAGGATGACCCAATCGGCCAGCGAATTGGGGTTGGCCTTCACCGCCGCCTCGAGCTGGTTGATGGCGTTGTACCGGTTGATCTGATGGGCGCCGATCACGGGCGGGACCGTGCGCCGGGCCACCGCTGGTGGTCGGGCCGGAGCCGGGTTGGTCCTCGTCGGCGGTGGGGCCAGGGTATCCGTGGCCGGCGCAGTCCTCGGGGGCGGCGGGGCCGCGGTCTCCGCGGCAGGGGGCGTCGTCACGGCGGGGCGGTCCGAGGTGCCGGCGGGCGGGGTTGTTGACGGAGCCTGGGCCGCGACCGTCGCCGTCGCCAGCGGCGAGGTCAGGAGGGCCAGCGCCCAGGCGGTTCGAAAACTGTCGCGCATCGTGATCCACTCCGGATGAAGAGGTCTCGTCGGCGGGACGGCCCCGCCTTTCGAGGTGGGTCCGATGCAAACATCGTTCCTGAGAAGGGATTTCGGCGACGGGGCCGGGCTGGGTCAGGTCCGGGCATCGCGCCGTAGCCAGGCATCGGCCTCGGCGAACACCTGGCGGATCTTGGAGTGATAGAGCAGGCGAGAGATCTGCTCGAACGAGCCCCAGTAGTGCCAATGGCCGTAGGGGTCCTCGACGTGCTCGGCCGAGCGGGACAAGGCCCGGACGTCGCGGACCTCGACGAGGTAATAGGTGACGGTCTTGACGACCTTACGGCCGCGGCGGACGTAGGTGTACGACAGGCTCTTCTCGAAGCCCTCGCGGAACACCCACTCGACCAGGCCGGTCTCTTCCTGGAACTCGCGCGCGGCGGTCTGGCGGGGCGTCTCGCCCGCCTCCATGCCCCCCTTGGGGAATTCCCATTTGGCGCGGGGGTTGCGCACCGTCGCCGAATGAAGGACCAGGAACTTCGGCCCCCGAGCCCCATCGATCCGATAAGGAATCACCCCGGCGGAGTGCTCATGGATCGTGGTCATGTCGAGCGGCGGCCTGACGGCGGACCGTGTTCGTCGCCGTCGCTGTCCTCGGCCGCCGCCACCAGACCGAGCACGGCCCCAGGCGCCACCAGATCGTCCTCCCGCCCGCGGATCTCGGCCAACCGGCCCGTCGTGGGCGCAGGGACATCGAAGGTCGCCGGGCCGACCAGCACCTCGACCAGCCGGTCCCCTTCCCAAACCTCATCTCCCCGCGCGGCGAACCAGTGACTCACCACGATCGGAACGTCCGGACCGGTCCCCAGGTCGGGCAGGATCACTGCCTCCAAACGCATGGCGAACCCCGTCTCGTCTGTCACCTGTCTGTCGCGATGCGGTGAGTACAGT
>JAFANO010000582.1 GCA_019232645.1 Planctomycetaceae bacterium
GAGCATCGTGATCCTCTTCGTCAGGTCGGCCGGGCCCGCCAGACTGGACATCCCCCCGGGGTGGGGCACGTTCCCCGGAGAGGGCATGCCGCCCGGGTAAGGGGTGCCTGCCGGGTAGGGGGTCTCGGCCCTCCCCGACGCATGCGGCGCGACCGTTCCGCCGGGATAGGGTGCCGTCCCGCCCGACGAAGAGGGGGCGGGCGGGGTCGCGCGGTCAAGGATCGGGACGGTATTGCCCGCCAGGCCGTTGGTCGCACTGGCCTTCTCGGTCGTCCACGCCTTGTCGGTGGTCATCCACGCCAGCGCGACATGGTCGATGCCGTAGAGCCTCAGCTCGGGGGTCATCAGGTTTGGCAAGATCTTGTTGACGAGGAACCCGTAGGGGCCGAACATGGTCCGCGTGGGATCGTCGAGCCGTTTGCGCGCGTCGTCGGCGTCGGGGTATGGATTGTAGTGGTGGCCGACGATCTGGACGATCCAGCCCTCGCCGCTGGGGGGGTTGGCACGGTCGTAGGGGTGCATCAGGTTCTTGGCGCTGTCGGTCAGCGCGGGCGAGTTGAACCAGTCGGCGGCGAGGTCGTTGCGCCAGACTGGCTTGATCGCGTCGATGTGGACGCGGAGCCGGTCGAGCTTCCACTGGTCGGCTGGCTTGTTCGGGTCGAGGTGGTACGGCTGGACCGGATCGAAGATGTGGGCGTTGATCGTCTTGAGGAATTCGGGCCACCTGGCGCGCTCGGCGGCGTCGCCGACCAGCGACCGGCCCTCGTCATACTTGGCCCGCCACTCGTTCTTGGCGGCGTCGAACTCCGACTTGTACC
Source organism: Planctomycetaceae bacterium (assembly GCA_019232645.1). Lineage (GTDB taxonomy): Bacteria > Planctomycetota > Planctomycetia > Isosphaerales > Isosphaeraceae > JAFANO01. The sequence continues at coordinate 819 of JAFANO010000582.1, forward strand.
GCGAGCCGGTCGCCGCCACTTGCCTGGCCTGGTCGACGGCCGTCTGGAACCGGGGCGTGTCGACCTTGGCCAGCACGCGGTAGTCGCCCAGGAACAGCCCCGAGACGCCGAGCATCAGCAGTGCCGACGCCGCCAGCACCCACGGCTTCTTGGCACGGATCAGTCGGACCTGCGCGATCTCGGGGGGCAACAGGTTGGTCGTGAGCTCCCCGAAGCCGAGCCCCTGGATCCCCAGGCCGTACGCGACGGCGAACGACGGCAAGTTCTCCTGGAACTGCGGCGCCGGCGTGACGTGCTCGCCCTCGATCCGCGCGAACGACTCGAGCTTCTCGACCTCGTGGCTCAGGTTCTGTTGCAGGAACTTCTGGAGGCCCGGCAGCTTGAACCCGTTGCCCAGGCCGATCACCTTGGCGATCTTGGCGTGGCGGTTGACGCTCGAGTAGAACCCGATCGAGCGGTTGATCTCGCTGGTGAAGTCGTTGAAGACGCCGCGCATCGCCGTGAAGATCGAACGCGGGTCGGGGGCCTTGGTCGCGTTCCGCTTCAGGTGCTCGGCCTTGGCGAACGTGAGCTTCAGCTCCTTGGTCAGCGCGCGGGTGAAGTGGTTGCCGCCGATCGGCACGTTCCGCTGCCAGATCCGCATGCCGTCGGTGATGATCAGGTCGGTGTTGTCGGCGCCGATGTCGATCAGGACGAGAGATCCCTTCCTCTCCCCCTTGGGCGGCTCGTCCTCGATCTCGGTCCCCTCGGCCGGTCGGGCGGGCGGCGCCTTGATCTGGTCGAATGTGATGAAGTTGTAGAGCGCGATCGGCCCCATCTGGACGATGTCGACCTCGATCCCCACGGCCTGGAACGGCGCGATTGCCCGGTGGATCTGGTCGCGCTTCATCGCGAACAGGCCGACCTCGGCCATCGTGAAGTCCTCGTCGGCCTCCTCGTGGTCACCGATCTGCTGGTAGGCCCAGACGACTTCCTCCAGCGCGAACGGGATCTGCTGCCGCGCCTCGAACTTGACGATGTCGGGGATCCGCTTCTTCTCGACCGGCGGCAGCTTGATGAACTTGACCAGGCCCGACTGGCCCGGCACGCCGATCACCACCTTGCAGCCCTTCAGGTCGTTCCGTTCCAGGAACGTCTCCAGCGCCTCGCGGACCAGCTCATCGGGGTCGGCGTCGGGCTGGCTGAGGATCTTGGGATATTCGATGAAGTCGAAGGCTTCGGCGTGCACCTGGTCGGGAGTCTTGCCCGGCATCAGCTTCAGCGCCTTCAGCGCGGCCTGGCCAATATCGAGCGCCCAGACGGGCTGCTTCTTCGCCATCGCAGGAGAGCCTCCCGGCGCGCCCCAGCGGCGCTCACACGCGGGTCATCTCGTCTCAGGGATTGTCCAGCATCTCTGGATCAATCAGTACCGACGGAACGACCGGACTCGGAGAACGGCCCGCCGACCGTCTCGAAACCATCTCACGCTAGCACAGCCGTCAACCCTTCGTCAACGCGACGCCGGGCCCGCGAAGGGGACGTTGGGCCGAGAGATCGCGACGCGCCGAGGAGATGGTGTTAACCCTTCGACGCACGGCGTCGGGAAAGAGTTCCCGGGGAATCCGGGCCCGACCTTTGACCCGGCGG
>JAFANO010000178.1 GCA_019232645.1 Planctomycetaceae bacterium
GACGTTTGCACGTCAGTTGATCTGATTGGCTCCGCAACAGGTCGACGAAAAAGCGAGCGGCACAAGCCGCAATCTAGCAGTAATTTGCGGAATGCCGGTGGACAAAATTCACCCCCGGGGTGTGAACGGCTACATCAGCAGACCAGGCGCACGAGATTCTTGGAACCGTATCATCCCCGGAATGACCGGCCCACGGTCGATCCGCAATCCAAGCCCGCTCCGTCCCGCGACGGGCGACCGACGCCTGCATCCTGACCCATGACGACTCCGAGGGAGGGGAGAACATCGTGCCGCATCGCGTTCTCGTGACAGACAAGCTGGCGGAAGAGGGCCTCGCCCTGCTCCGCGCCGAGCCGGGCCTGGAGGTCGTCGTCAACACGAAGCTCGCTCCCGATCCCGCGGCGCTCCGCTCGGCACTCGCCGAGGCCGACGGGATCGTGATCCGCTCGGGGACGCAACTGACGGCCGACGTCCTCCGCGACCAGGCCCGGCTCAAGGTGATCGTCCGCGCCGGGGTGGGCGTCGACAACATCGCCGTGCCGGCCGCGACCCGACAGGGGATCGTGGTCATGAACACGCCGGGGGGCAACACCGTCGCGACCGCCGAGCACACCATGGCGATGATGCTGGCGCTGTCGCGGAACATCGCCCCGGCGAACGACAGCCTCAAGGCGGGCCGCTGGGACCGCAACAAGTTCACCGGCACGCAGCTCGGCGGCAAGACGCTCGGGATCGTCGGCCTGGGCCGCGTCGGGCTGGCGGTGGCCAAGCGGGCCCAGGGCTTCGACCTGAGGGTCATCGGGTTCGACCCCTTCCTCTCGGCCGAGCGTGCCGCCGAGCACGGGATCGAGAGCGTCTCGCCGCTCGACGCCCTGTGGGAGCGGTGCGACTACATCACCCTGCACACGCCGCTGTCGGCCGAGACGCGGAACCTGATCGGCCCGCGCGAGCTCGAGAGGATGCGGCCCGGTGTCCGGATCATCAATTGCGCCCGGGGCGGGCTGATCGACGAGGCCGCGCTGGCCGAGGCGATCGCGCTCGGGAAGGTCGCCGGCGCCGCCGTGGACGTCTTCGAGCCCGAGCCCCCGCCCGCCAACAACCCGCTCGTCAAACTGCCCCAGGTCCTGGTCACCCCCCACCTGGGGGCCTCGACCGAGGAGGCGCAGATCTCGGTCGCCGTCGAGGCGGCGCGGCTCCTGGCCGATTACTTCCAGCGCGGGCAGGTCCGGTTCTCCGTGAACATGCCCACCCTCGACCGCACCGAGCTCGAGGACCTGCGGCTCTACATCGACCTGGCCCGCCGGCTCGGCATGCTCCACGCGCAGATGGACCGGGGGACCGTCAAGAGCGCCACGCTCCGCTATCGCGGCGAGGTGGCGAACAAGAACACCCGCCTGATCACCGCCAGCTTCGCCGCCGGCTGGATGGAGACCGCGCTCGAGGAGCAGGTCAACCTCGTCAACGCCGAGATCCTGGCCAAGGAGCGGGGCATCACGCTGACCGAGGAGAAAACGACCCACACCGGCGACTTCAGCACGATGATCCGGACCGAGGTCGTCACCGACAGCAAGACCTACCTCGCCTCCGGGACGCTCTTCGGCAAGCAGTACGTGCGGCTGGTCCGGCTCGGACCGTTTCGGCTCGACGCCCATCTCGATGGCAACCTGCTCGTCTTCACCCACCGCGACAAGCCCGGCCTGATCGGCTTCATCGGCACGACCTTCGGCCGGCACCAGGTGAACATCGCGCAGATGAACGTCGGGCGCGAGGAACCCGGCAGCGTCGCGATCGGCGTCGTCAACCTCGACTCCGTCCCCCCCGACGAGGCGCTCGAGGAGGTCCGACACCACCCCGACATCCTCAGCGTCAACCTCATCAAGCTCCCCGAGGTCGGCGCCTCGCCCCCGTGGCTGGGGCTCTGAGACGAGCCCCAGAAAGTTCCCTCTCGTGCACCCGGTCTGCTCATTTCAAATTCGAGATCGCGGATTTCAAATTCGAGATCGCGGATTTCAATAGGAGTTACGCAGTTAGTTGACAGACGTACACATGAACGGTCGCTTGCGCCGGAATATGGAGAAGATAGCACTTGCGCGGCAAG
>JAFANO010000381.1 GCA_019232645.1 Planctomycetaceae bacterium
ACCCTGAGTTTCGGGTCGATCGCGGGTCAGTCGGTGCCGATCGGCGTGTGCTCGACGGGTGGCTCGTGGAGCATCCGCTCCGCCTCCTTCTCCAGCCGCTCGAAACTCCGGGCGCAGGAGCGGGTCGGACCGGACGGCGTCACTTGAGCGCCTGTCACTCGGCATCGGTGGCAGAGAGACGCCGATGGCCGGTGTGGAGCGTCCCCGGGACGACGCCACCCCGGGCCACGGCGGAGAACCGGCGGAATGATCACGGGGTTGTCAGCCGGATCAGATCATCGGCGGGAAGTCCCCCGCGCGGTCGGGATGTTGGACAGCGGCGAAATCGCTCCGAACGAGTCCGGCCCTGGTGACGGACACGGGCGGGAAAGATGGGTGAAGATGTCTCGGATCCGGGCGGGGCGGGACGTCGCGCGTCCGGCCGGGCATCCAACGGCAATGTCCTCGGAAAAACGAACGATCTCCTACACCCCGAGGGCGGATTGCACGCGACGAACCACCTCCTTCACCACCTTGACGCGCGCCCATTCCTTGTTGTTGCCCTCGACCAGCACCCAGGGGGCCGACTCGGTGCCGGTCTTCTCGATCATGTCGCAGGCCGCCGCCTCGTAGGCGTCCCAGCGGTCGCGGTTCCGCCAGTCCTCGGCCGTGATCTTGTGCTGCTTGTACGGCGTGTCCTGCCGGTCCTGGAAGCGGCGGAGCTGCTCGTCGGGCGTGATCGCCAGCCAGAACTTCACCAGGATCAGCCCGTGCTCGACCATCTGCTCCTCGAACGCGTTGATCTCCTCGAAGGCCCGTTGCCACTGGTCGGGCCGGGCGAACCCCTCGACCCGCTCGACCAGGACGCGGCCGTACCACGAACGGTCGTAGATCGAGACCCGGCCCGCCGGCGGCAGGTGCCGCCAGAACCGCCAGAGGTAGGGGTGCGCCCGCTCCTCGTCGGTCGGGGCCGCGATCGAGATGACCTGGTAGACGCGCGCGTCCATGGCCGCGGTCAGCCGTCGGATCGCGCCCCCCTTGCCGGCCGCGTCGGGGCCCTCGAACACCAGGATCAGCGATCGCTTCGCCTTGCGGAGCCGGCGGCTGAGCAGGCCGAGCGCGCCCTGGGCCTGGTGCAACTCCTTCCTGTAGGTCGCGGGGTCGAGCGCGAGGCCCATGTCGAGCCGCTGGATGACGTTCACCGGATGGGGCACCAGGTGGACGGGGCTCGGCTCCGGCGCGGGCGGGTCGGCCTTCGCCCGCTCGAGCCGGCCGCGCATGGCGTCCAGCAGCGCCCGGGCCACGGTCAGGTGGCGGTAGCGCCGGTCGGTCCCCTCGACGATCGTCCACGGCGCCTCCTCGGTGCCCGTGCGGCGGAGCACGTGCTCGGCGACGCTCCGGTGGACGTCATAGAGCTTGAAGAGTTTCCAGTCCCGCTTCATGACCCGCCAGCTCTGGCGGGGATCGGCCTCGAGCTGCTTGAGCCGCTTCTTCTGGGCGATCCGCGAGAGGTGCAGCCAGAATTTCACCAGGAGGACCCCCTCGCGGTGCAGCATGCGCTCGAATTCGACGTTGCGGGCGATCGCCTGGTCGAGCTGGAGGGGCGTGATGCGGTTGAAGACGCGGTCGAGGATGGGGCCGGCGTGCCAGGCGCCGAAGAAGATCCCCATCCGGCCCTGGCGGGGCAGCGCCCGCCAGAACCGCCACATCGGGGGGCGCTCCCGCTCCTCGTCGGTGTGCTCCCTCATGGCGTGGGTCTCGATGCCGCGCGCGTCCATCCATTCCAGCAGGAGGTCGACCGTCTCGGACTTGCCCGCGCCCGCGACCCCGCCCACAATCACGACGACCGAGAGACGGGAGTCGGCCAGCTCGCGCTGCGCCTCGAGGAGGGCCGAGCGGACCAGGGGGGCCTCCCGCTCATAAGTTAGTTTGTCGATCGTGCGGCCCAGCTCAGCGTTTTCAAACATGGAGGTCCGGACCCCGAGCCTTGCCGGAAGGGACATTCATCGAAGAGTCATGAAGTGGGAACTTCCTCGCGAGGTCGAGCGCGGGCATGATCGCAGGCGCGCCCCCCCTCCGCCGCTGGTGCGCCCGCGTTCCGAATGCCACGTGACTCGGCGGGACTTACGACCATCATCGAGGGCGCGGCCGCCAAAGTCCAGAGGAAACCCCTGTCCGCTCGAATCTTGCGTCGAAGGCCGCTGCGCCCCAAGGCACCTTGGGGACCGCCCTCGTCCGTCCGGATCCCGGGGGAGGTGCCGGGATCGCGACGCATGACACGGCCACCACTTGATCCCACATGGCGGATCGCGCCCGGTCCTGGTATGGTAAGCGGAGCGATGGCATGGATCTACCTGGCCCCTGACCTCTCTCAAGGAACCGGTTGGATCATGATGCAGGAGCAGTCGCGGCCCACCACGTCCGACGCTGAAACCTTCGCCGAGATCGCCGCCATCTGCGCGAGGGTCTGCGGCCTAGACGTCCGGCTCACTCCCCTGGCGGAGGTCTCCCTGACCGTCGGCCAGTCCGCCCCCCCGCCCGGCACGTCCCCCGGCAGCCCCGATGCGTTCTACCAGATCACCTGCACAGGCGTCCGCTTCGACGACGACTACGTGGTCGTGCGGCTGCCGACCGGAGGGTTCCGCGCGTTCAAGGTCGATGCCGACGGCCGTGTCGTGCTCCGCCTGGGTGTGCAGGGTGGGTTCCGCGCCCACGTCTCGCGCGTCTTCGGGGCGTTGATCTGGGATCGGCTCAAGTCCGGCAGGGAGCAGTTCGAGCCGAGGCTCAAGCGGTTGCCGACCCGGGCGGCGCCCCCCCTGCTCGGCGATGCCGCGCGGGACGCGGCGGCAGGGCTCGGGCCGACCTGCGGGACGGCCCCGGATTCGTCGCCGCGACCAGCGGCCACGACGCTCGAGTCCGGGAGCCCGACGGATCCACCGCCCGTCTCGGCCCCGTTCCCCGGACCTCCAGCCCCGTCGACGGTTCCACCGCCCGTGTCGGCCTCGCCCCCGGGGCCTCCGGCCTCGCCGGCGGTTCCACCGCCCGTCTCGACCGCGTCTCCGGGGCCTCCGGCCTCGCCGACGGAGCCACCGCCCGCATCGACCTCGCCCCCGGGACCTCCAGCCCCGCCGCCCGAATCGGGCCCGCCACTGGCGCGGCGAATCCGAGGCCACCGCTCCAAGCCGGCGTGAATCCCTCGGTCCAAATACTGGACGTATCAAGTGCTGGGCGTC
>JAFANO010000411.1 GCA_019232645.1 Planctomycetaceae bacterium
CGGCGGGGATGGCCCCGTGGTCGGCGAAGTTCTCAGGGGGATAGCCATGAAGGACCAAAGTATCGTATCCCATGAAAATGGGTTCTGCGTAGACGCTGCGGACACCAGCCGGGGGAGCTCCCCGCCCCCCCGTAGCCCGGGAGAGCGCTCTCCCGTGGAACTTGGGCCCACCCAAGAAGCCGCCGGGCTTCAGCCCGTGCGGAGTGTCACCAGATGATCTCAATGAGCAGATTGCCTCACGTTCCTCGCCGGTTCAAAGCCAACGGGGAAGGAGGGATCCGCGTCCCCTCCCTCCCCGTGACGCCGAATCGGCCGCGATTGCCCCGGGTGATCAGGGCTTCTTGGGCTCGGACTTCGACTCGGTCCCCCCGCCGACGCCCGCCAGCGCCTTGGACTCGCCCTTGGTCGAGGCCTCGAACTTGAGCCGCTTGGTGTCGGCGGCCCCTTCGAGGATGACCTTGATCACATCCAAGCCCTTGAAGGCGCCGCGGAGGATCTCCTCGCTGAGCGGGTCCTCGACCATGTTCTCGATCGCCCGCCGCAAGGGGCGTGCCCCGTAGTCGGGGTTGTAACCCTTGTCGATGATGAACTCCTTGGCCTCGTCGGTCAGGACGAGCTCGAGGCCGCGATCGGAGAGCCGGCTGCGGACCTTCGACAGCTCGATGTCGACGATCTGCTTGAGGTTCTCCTTGTTCAAGGCATGGAAGACGATCACGTCGTCGAGCCGGTTCAGGAACTCGGGGCGGAAGTACTTCTCGATGGCGACCTTGAGCCGTTCCTTCATGGTCTCATAGCTGGCGGCGTCGTCGCGGCCGCGGTCGAACCCGAAGATGTTGGACGTCGAGGTGGTCTCGGCGCCGGCGTTGGTCGTCATGATGATGATGGTGTTCTTGAAGTCGACGTTGCGGCCGAAGCTGTCGGTCAGCCGGCCCTCCTCCATGATCTGGAGCAGCATGTTGTAGACGTCGGGGTGCGCCTTCTCGATCTCGTCGAGCAGGACCACCGCATAGGGTCGGCGGCGGATCTTCTCGGTGAGCTGGCCCCCCTCCTCGTAGCCGACGTAGCCCGGCGGGGCGCCGATCAGCCGCGAGACGTTGTGCTTCTCCATGTACTCCGACATGTCGATCTGGATCAGCGCGTCGGAGTCGCCGAACATGAACTCGGCCAGGGCCTTGGCCAGGAGCGTCTTGCCGACGCCGGTCGGGCCGGCGAAGATGAAGCACCCGATCGGCCGCTTGGGGTCCTTCAACCCGGAGCGACTGCGGCGGACCGCCTGGCTGATCCGCTTGATCGCCTCGGTCTGGGAGATGACCTTCTTCTGGATCTCCTCCTCCATCTTGAGCAGGCGACCCGTCTCCTCCGCCTCGAGCCGCGTCAGCGGGATGCCGGTCATCTTGCTGACGACCTCGGCGACGACGTCCTCGTCGACGGTGCCGTCGACCTCCTTGGAGCGCTCGCGCCACTCGCGGTTGATCGTCTCCTTCTTCTTCTTGAGCTTGCCGGCCTGGTCGCGCAGCGCCGCGGCGCGTTCGAAGTCCTGGTTGGCGACGGCCTCTTCCTTGTCCTGGTTGAGCCGCTCGATCTGGTCGTCGAGCTCCTTGAGGTCGGGGGGCCGGGTCATCGCCTTGAGGCGGACGCGGGCGCCGGCCTCGTCGACGACGTCGATCGCCTTGTCCGGCAGGCAGCGGCCGGTGATGTAGCGGTCCGACAGCTCGATGGCCGCCTCGAGCGCCTCGTCGGTGATCTGGACGCGGTGGTGGGCCTCGTAGCGGTCGCGGAGGCCGCGGAGGATCTCCAGCGCTTCGGCCTTCGACGGCGGCTCGACGATGATCGTCTGGAACCGCCGCTCCAGCGCGCCGTCCTTCTCGATATACTTGCGGTACTCGTCCAGGGTGGTGGCGCCGATGCACTGGACCTCGCCCCGGGCCAGGGCCGGCTTGAGCACGTTCGAGGCGTCGATCGCCCCCTCGGCCCCGCCGGCGCCGACGAGCGTGTGCAGCTCGTCGATGAACAGGATCGTGTTCTTGGCGCGGCGGACCTCATTCATGACGGCCTTGATCCGCTCCTCGAACTGGCCGCGATATTTCGTGCCGGCGACCATCATCGCCAGGTCGAGCACGACGATCCGGCGGTCGCGGAGCAGCTCGGGGACGTTGCCGTCGATGATCATCTGGGCCAGGCCCTCGACGATCGCGGTCTTGCCGACGCCCGCCTCGCCCAGGAGCACGGGGTTGTTCTTGGTCCGGCGCGAGAGCACCTGGACCACCCGCTCGATTTCATTCTGGCGGCCGATGACCGGGTCCAACTTGCCCTGCCGGGCCAGGTCGGTCAGGTCGCGCCCAAACGAGTCCAAGGCCGGGGTCTTGGACTTATTGCCTTTCGCGGCGGCACGTTCCCCTTCGCCGCCCGCGTCCATCCCGTGACCGAGCAAGTTGAGCACCTCCTCGCGCACTTCATCAAGCTTCAGGTTCAGGTTCATCAGCACCTGGGCGGCGACCCCCTCCTGCTCGCGCAAGAGCCCGAGCAGCAGGTGTTCGGTCCCCACGTAATTGTGGTTCAGGTTGCGAGCTTCCTCGATCGCATACTCGATGACCTTCTTGGCCCGAGGGGTCTGGGGCAGCTTGCCCATGGTCACCATGTCCGGCCCCGCCTGGACGATCTTCTCGACCTCGTTGCGGATCTTCCGGAGGTCGACGTCCAGGTTCTTCAGGACATTGGCGGCAACGCCGCTGCCCTCCTTGATCAGGCCGAGCAGGACGTGTTCGGTGCCGACGTACTCGTGGTTGAAGCGCTGCGCCTCTTGATTGGCCAGTTGCATCACCTTGCGGGCACGGTCGGTGAAGCGTTCATACATGCGGTCGACTCCGACGGTTTCCACCGGGCCATTGCCGGTCCAGGGCCTGCTCTAGGTAGTACATCAAATGGTTGCCGAACGTTCCGTTGGGCCGGTCCAATCCGCCTCCTCCAGTCCCTCCAGATCCATGGCTCGAGGTCCCACGTCTTCGGCGACGCGGTCGAGCACCTGTCCGACTCTACCTTTATCTTACGCGGATGTCTCAATCTCACCAAATTTGGGACGGCCGGTTGATGCTCCAGGACGCCAGGACCGGGCCCAGCCCTCGACTCGTGCCCCGAGCATGGAGAGGGAGCGGCCCTCCGATCGCCCGGCCTCATGCGCATTCGAAGAGATCTCGCGCTCGCTGTCCGGATCTCGACTCCGAGTTCTCCAATTTCCCAAGCAGCGGAGCAGAACAGGTGCATGAAATTCCTGGAACCCTGATCAACGATAAGGGCTCGGAGCCGGTCACCCCGATCCTGGCGACGGCCCGAGCCCGTGTTGCCGATCCTGACAGGTCGATCGGATTCAGGACGATTGTCCGTCTCCCAGCCGGGCGAGGGCCTGATTGATCTCCCAGCGCCATTTGGCACCGCCCTCCAGCTCCAGACACTGGCGAAACGCGCGACGCGCCAGCGCGGGCTGCTCGGTCCGCGCGAACAGGGTCCCCAGTTGCATCAGTGCGTCGGCGTCGGTCTCGTCCATCGCCAAGATCCGTTCCAGATGCCGCCGGGACTCGTTCCAGCGGCCTCGCAGGTAGGACTCGGTCGCCTCGCGAAAGAGCCGGTCAATCTCGGCGCGGTGACGCTCCGGATGACAGAGCCAGATCCACCAGAGCGTGTAGCCAAAGCTCGCCACCCAGTTGCAGACCGCCAGGGCCGCGAAGAACTCCGGCCAACCCGGGGCGAACGACTCGGTCCAGATGAACCGCGCCACCAGCGCCAGGGAGAGAGTCGACGCGAAGAGTACCGCCAGGATCATCCCCAGCACGTCCTGGCCAGACCAGACCTGGGCCAGGCCCGGCCAGAGGCTCAACACCGCGATCCAGAGTCGCTTCGGCACGATTCGGCTCCTTCCGTCATCCTTCGCTCGGGGGAAGATCCTTTTCCCATGATTGAGATTCTAAACGACAATCAAGGCCAAATCAAGTTGCCACGACGCCCCCCGGAGCCGCCACGCGGGCGGTCGGAGTCCGGTGGGGGAGTCAGAGGAGGACGTGACCGTCGCTTCTCATCACCGACGATCCCCCGCGATCGCTCGTAAGGTTGAAGGCTACCGCAAGATCCGGTCGCGGACTTTCCGGCCCAGGTCGCGGAGCCGCTGGCGTTCCTCGCTCCGTCGCTCTGGGTCGCGGCCGCCGGTCATTGCATCGAGCGCGCCGTCGTCGTCGACCGAGACCCTCAGCGCGTCGAGCGTGCCGCGCACGCGGAGGCAGGAGAGCTGGTTGACGTCGATCGACAGGTCCGAGAGCACCGTCCGGGCCTTGCCCGGGATCCGATCGGTCAGGCTCTCGGACCGAACCCGGTAGTCGAGCCGGCCGTCGAAGTCGGTCCAGCCGGTCATGACGATCGGCAGCTTGGTGACGTTGATCGTCAGGTTGTCGGTCTCGACCCGGCCGGCCTTGATGGCGAAGTCGGTCTTGACCGAGCCCACCCGGGCGTCGGCGGGCATCTCGACCAGCGCGGCCAGCTCGGCCAGGAGCTTCGACCCATCGAGCCGGATCGGATTGAGGCCGATCGCCCCCTGGCCGACGAGCGATCGCCGCATGGCGTCGCGGGTCATGCCCCGCCCCCGCACGTAGAGGTTCGCCTCCAGCCGCCCCTCGACCGACGCGATCGCCCCGGAGAGGACCGGGACCAGGTAACTCAGGGAGTCCATCCCCTCACTCAGCGCGACGTCCCGGGCGCGAAGCTGCCCCTCGAACACCGGCTCCACGCCCGAGCGGTCGAGCGACGCCGCCAGCTCGAAGGGGCCGCCGTTGAGCGTGCCGCCCAGGTGCTGGATCGCGGCGTGACGGCCCGCGCACGTCGCGCGGCCTTCGATCCCGGTGAAGTCGAGCCGCGTCCGGCTGGGCTCGTCGATCACGCGGATCGTGGCGTCGCGGACCAGGACCGTCAGCCCGCTCGGCCCCTCGCACTGATCCGGACACGACGCCGAATCGGCCGGCGCGACCTCGGCCTGGGCCGGCCCGGGCTGGAGCAGGTCGGCCAGCTCGAGCGACCCGTCGTCGCGACGGTGGACCCGGAGGGACAGCCCGCTGACCTCGATCTCGGTCGGTCCCACCTGTCCGACCAGCAGTTGCAGCACGCTGACGTTGATCCGCGCCGTGCCGATCTTGAGCCAGGGGTCGTGGACCGAGCGGGGCGAGCCGATCTCCAGGTCGGCGAGCCGGACGTCGCCCAGGGGGCCGATCCGCAACCGCCCCAGCCCGATCGTCCGACCGGTCGCCTTGCCGAGCTGTTCGACGACTTTCGTCCGGGCCCACTCGGTCGGCGCGACGATCAGGATCACGGTCCAGAGCAGCGGGGGAAGCCCAAGCACACCCAACGGGACCAGCCAGCGGCGGCGGAATCGGGGACGTTTCATAGGCGATCCTCCCGTGATCTCCCGAAACCTTGGGAACGAGGGCGGACCGTGCCGGTCGCCCACCGGCCCCTCACCCGGGGATCCCGCCCCGGCGCACGGCCGGACTCGCGGCGGACCATACCGCAACGCCCCCGGTCCGACAACCGCAAAGTCGCGCATTTGCCTGGCGGCCTGGCGTCCGACCCGGGCGCGAGTTCGCCTCGAACCCGGGCCTCCGCTACTTTCAGACGGAAGGAGCCCTCTGGTGAGTCGCCCTGAGGATCTACCCATCGTCGCCCGCGAACCCCACAAGACGACCCTGGCCGAGTCGGCCGAGGATTGAGCCCGATTTGGGATGCGGTCCCTCCGCCGTACAATTTGGGGTGCGGCTCCTCCGCCGTTCAAGTAAGGAGGTCGGAATAACTCGAGGACCATCTATCAATCGGAGGGTCGACGATGAGCGTGAAGCCGTCCACTGCTGAGAAGATTGGAGCCATCCTGGAGATCTAGCCCGCGACCGATTTGAGCCCATGAGTCCTCATGATGCCATAGCGTCACCCTGAATCGCATGAAAATGAGCCGAAGGTTGCCATGAGAAATCTAGGGAGTCGCGCGATGTCCACGCACGACCAGGATCTCGCCTTGGCGTTCGACGACCAGGCGGCGAAGTTCGAGCGAGCCCCCGTCCAGAGCGACCCGGAGGCGCTGGGGCGGCTGGTCCGGGCGGCCGACCTGCCGGCCGGGAGCCGGATCCTCGACGCCGGTTGCGGGCCGGGGCTGGTCAGCGAGGCGCTGCTGGCCGCCGGCCATCGGGTCGTCGGCGTTGACCTCTCGGCCGAGATGATCGCCCGCGCCCGGAAGCGCTGCGCCGCGTATGGCGACCGGGCGCACTTCGAACAGACCTCGCTCCACGACCCCGAGCTGGCCGGGCCGTTCGACGCGGCGATCTCGCGCTACGTGCTCCACCACGTGACCGACCCCCTGGCGTTCGTCGCCCGACAGCTCGAGTTGCTCCGGCCCGGGGGGGTGGTCGTGCTCAGCGACCACACGTCCGACCCCGATCCCGACGGGGCCGCCCGGCACGAGGCGATCGAGCGCGCCCGGGACCGAACCCACACCCGCAACCTGACCCCCGGCGCGCTGGTGGACCTGCTCGCCCGCGCCGGGTCGGTCGAGATCCGGCTGATCGAGGAGGAATTCACGCTCGACTTCGACGAGTGGTTTGACCGCGGCACCCCGGCCGCCTCCAAGGCCAGCGTCCGCGAGCGGATCCTGTCCGCCCCCCCGATCCGAGGCTTCCGCCCGACGCTCCGCGACGACGGCGGGGTCCGGATCGACTGTTTCCGGGCGATCGTCCGGGGCGTCAAGCCGGCCTGAGACATCGCCCGGGATTCAGCGTCGGAGCCAACGGGCCAGCCAGAGCACTAGGTCCTTGCTCCGGTCGGTGATCTGGACATAGCCGTGCGGGTCGATCGTGGCCACATCGCCGGTGCGGAACCAGCCGTCCGGGGGGAAGGCCGAGCCGGCGGCGGCGGGGGCCTCGGGGCCTGGTCCGCGACCTCCCTGCCGCGGACCCCGACGCCGCGCCGGTCCGGGAGGCCGAGCAATGCCTCGGGCAGCGCGCGCCGACCGCGTGAGAGGCATCCCGGGGCAGGACGGCCTAGCCGAGAAGGCGAACTCGGTGTGATGGAAATCGCAAATGAGTGGAAACTCATAAAGAGCATGACATCGTGTTGCTGACAACAATCCGCGAAGATCGGCCGTCCGCTGTCCCCCGGAAGATCGGGGACCCTCAGATGCATCCATCCGCATTCTCGGCTTCCTGGTGCGTCGCTCATTTCTGAAATTCCTGAAATAAGGGATTGACACCGGAACTTGTCCCGCGCAATAATAAAGAGTTGACCGAGCGCCTAAGGCGGGTGACTCGATGCTCAGCTATGGTGGCCCTGCCGCGCGAGGAATTGCGCGGGCGGGGCTTTTTCGTGTCCTGGTTCGGGCCGAGGGAAGAAGGGGAGAATC
>JAFANO010000484.1 GCA_019232645.1 Planctomycetaceae bacterium
CTGAACTCGATCTCCTCTCCACTCTCTCTGCCCCAATCTGACTGGCGTCAGGATCCGCTGGAAGACAAGCACTTTGCTGGAGGTGAATAGCGCGATGATCTCCTTCGGGGCGGGATCTGGCATGCGTTATGCTTTGATCCCCGGCTAGGCCGCCCAGGGATCATATAGGGTGAGGATCGAGTGCTGCCGCTCGATCTTCGGGAGGGACGCGATGGAGAACCGTGAGAAGATGCTTCTGGGGGCCCTCGTCGGGGCGGGCGTGTTCTGGGGGATACGGGCCTGGCTCCGGTCCCGGCGTCGGATTGAGCTGGCCGGCCGCGTCGTGATCGTCACGGGCGCGTCGAGCGGTCACGGATTCATGGTGGCGCAGGAGGCGGCCATGCGGGGCGCGCATCTCGTGCTCGTCGCTCGCGACCTCGAGCAGCTCCGGGGGGCCGAGCAAGAGCTCCGGCGGCTCGGCGCGGCGAGCGTCATGGCCGTCCCGGCCGACGTCGCCGACCAGGCCCAGGTGGCGGCGATGGTCGAGCGGGTCATCGCCGCGCATGGCCGGGTCGACGTCCTGATCAACAACGCCGGGACGATCCGCGTCGGGCCGGTCGAGGCGATGACGCTGGACGACTTCCGCGCCGTGATGGCGACCAACTTCTGGGGGCCGCTCTACACGACGCTGGCTGTCCTGCCCCAGATGCGGGCGCAGCGGTTCGGGCGGATCGGCAACGTCGTCTCGCTGGGGGGCAAGGGGGTCATGCCGCACCTGCTGCCCTACACGGCCAGCAAGTTCGCGCTGACCGGGCTGACCGAGGGGCTCCGCGCCGAGCTGGCGCGGGACAACATCCTGGTCACGGGCATCTACCCGAGCACGATGCGGTCCGGCGGCCACCGCCACGCCTGGTTCAAGGGGCAGCAGGAGGCCGAGTATACCTGGTTCGCGCTCTCCGACGCGCTGCCGCTGGTCTCGACCTCGGCGCGGCACGTGGCGCGGCGGCTCTGGCGGGCCGTCTGCGACGGCGACGCCGAGGTCGTCGTGGGATGGCCCGCGCATCTGGCCATCGTCCTCCAGAACCTCTTCCCCAACACGACGGCCGAGATCCAGGCGCTGGTGGACCAGCTCGTGCTGCCGCCCTCGACCAACCTCGACGCCCCCGCCGTCCAGGGTCAGGACCTCCAGGCGACCATCCCCAACCTGCTCAACCGCGCCTTCCCGGCCTCGGCACAGCCCGGGCGGGCGTGAGGGTGAGGGAGGAGTTCGGTATCGCCGACCGTCGCCTCGCCGGCGGTGGCCGGGCTCGGGCGCGGCGAGCCCCGGTGCAGGCTCGCGAGAGCTTTTATGCCGGAGATTCGGCAGGGGTGGCCGGGGCCGAAGCGCAGCGTGCCCCGGCTTTCTCGGCCGTCGCCCAGGGCGATGGAAAGGGGATGAATTCTCGGGCGAAATGGGCGAGGTCTCCCTAAATTCTGGTTCGGCTCCATCCGTACTTCCATCCTCGGGATGTCGAGGGTCCTGCCGAACAGCATTTGCACCGCGCCGCTTGGCTCCTGAGGCCGCGCCTCGTGTGGGAGGCCACCGACCTCGAGCAACCCGTGCCTGAGCCACAGCCACTCGAAGGGGGTGTAAGGGCCGCGACTGCGACGGCTGGAGGGTGGGCGATCCTCGTCGGCGCGAATACAATGGGTGGAAGTGTGGGGATCCTCGGTTTCAAACATTGGGCCTTCTTTCGAGGGGGGGCGCGTTCCGTCCATGGGCGACTGGGCCATCCGGGTCAAGGACCTTCGCAAGCAGTACCCCGGTCGCGACGGGCCCGTCGACGCGGTCAGCGGCATCGACCTGGAGGTACCCTTCGGCGAGTGCTTCGGGCTGCTCGGCCCCAACGGCGCGGGCAAGACGACCACGGTCGAGATCCTCGAGGGGCTGAACCAGCCGACTTCGGGCGAGGTCGAGGTCCTCGGCCTGCGGTGGCAGGACGACGAGGCCGCGATCCGCGAGCGGATCGGGGTCACGCTCCAGGAGACACGGTTCCCCGAGAAGCAGACGGTTTATGAGATGGTCCGCCTCTTCCGGAGCTTCTACCGCGACGGGCTCGAGCCCCACGAGGTGCTGGAGCGGGTCTCGCTCGAGGGCAAGGCGAATGCGTACGTCGAGCAGCTCTCGGGCGGCCAGCAGCAGCGCCTGGCGGTCGCGGTCGCGCTGGTGGGCGACCCCGTGCTGCTGTTCCTCGACGAGCCGACGACGGGGCTCGACCCGCAGTCACGGCGGCAACTCTGGGACGTGATCCGGGACCACCGCGGCCGGGGGCGGACGACCGTCCTGACGACGCACTACATGGACGAGGCCGAGCGGCTCTGCGACCGAGTGGCGATCATCGACCGGGGCAAGATCATCGCGTTGGGCTCGCCCGCCGACCTGATCGCGCGGCTCGGCGGCGAGCACATCGTCGAGTTCGCGCTGGGGGGCGAGGCGCCCGCTCCCGTGCCCTCGAGCTTCGCCGGGTTGCCGACGGTCCTCGCGGCCCGAGCCGAGGGGGACGGCTTCGCGCTGACCGTCGGCGAGCCCCATCGCGCCATCCCCGCGCTGCTCGATCACCTCGACGACGAGGGCCGACACCTGGCGCGGCTGACCACCCGGCAGGTGAGCCTCGAGGACGTCTTCGTCTCGCTGACCGGCCGTCACCTCCGCGACAACGAGCCCGAGGAGCCCGCCCGCGACGGGTCGGGGCGCAAGCGACGACGGGGTCGGAGGGGATGAACGCCCGTCGATCCCGGGTCGAACACGGTCCCCGCTCCCGCTCGAACGATCCACGAGAATGGAAATGTCCCGCTCGTACCCGCTCCGCGAACTGTATCTGGCCCGGATCCGCGAGTTCTATCGCCAGCCCGCACGGATCTTCTGGGTCTACGGCTTCCCGACGATCCTGGCCATCGGCCTCGGCCTGGCATTCCGGAGCCGGCCCCCCGAGAGCATCCAGGTGGACCTCGTCCGCAACTCCGCTTCGGACCCGGTCGAAGACGTCCTGCGCGCGTACGATCACTTGGCCCGCGAGGAGAGCCGGCCCGGCCTGCTCCTGAACGTGGCGCCGGCCGACGAGGTGTTCCACCGGCTCCGCACGGGCAAGACGCCGCTGGTGGTCGATCCCGAGATCTCACGGCCCTTGACGTATCACTACGACCCGACCCGACCCGAGGCCGTCGCCGCGCGCGGGGCGATCGACGACATCATCCAGGCCGCCCACGGGCGGAAGGACCCCGTCGCGACCCAGGACGTCAAGGTCGTCGAGCCCGGCTCACGCTACATCGATTTCTTGATCCCTGGCCTGATCGGCCTGAACACGATGGGGGGCGGGCTCTGGGGGATCGGGTTCCTGCTGGTGAACTTTCGGATCGCCAAGCTGCTCAAGCGCTTCGTCGCCACGCCGATGCCCCGGCGCGACTTCCTGCTGGCCCTGCTCGGGGCGCGGCTCACCTTCCTGATCCCCGACCTCGCCGTGCTGCTGCTGCTGGGCACTCTGGTCTTCGGCATGCCGATCCGAGGCGACCTGCTCCTGGTGTTCGCCATCGACGTGGTCGGCGCCCTGGCGTTCGCCGGCATCGGCCTGCTGATCGCCAGCCGGGCCCAGACCACCGAGACCGTCAGCGGGCTGATGAACCTGGTCATGCTGCCGATGTGGCTGCTGTCGGGGGTCTTCTTCTCTTCCGAGCGGTTCCCGAGGGCCGTCCAACCGCTCATCCAGGCGCTACCCCTGACCCAGGTGGTGGGCGGGCTCCGCCGGGTGATCCTCGAGGGGGCGGGCTGGCTCGACGTCGCCCCCGCCATGGCGATCCTCGCGGCCTGGGCCGTCGTCACCTTCTACGTCGCGCTGAGGATCTTCCGCTGGTCGTGACGGGCGGGCCAGGACGGGGCGGCGGAAGACCTCGACGAAGTCGCGCCAGAACGACCCGCGCCGTGACCTGCCCGCGAGCGGCGGCACGGGGACCTCGTCGATCAGGTGGCCGAAGAACGTCGCCTTGGCCAGGACCTCGACGTCGAGGAACTCCGACGCCGACTGGAGCGGGATCGCCCGGAGCTTGTCGAGCCGGTGCAGCCGGCAGGGAGAATGGAGGTCTACGACCGGGAGCGCGAAGATCAGGCGCCAGGGGAGGCCGCCGAGCCAGCGTCGGATCCGGGTGAGCGGGCTCGCTCGGCGTCGGCCGACGACATGATCGCAGCGGTCGATCGCCTCGAGCAGGGGCCCGAGGTGCCCGGGAGTCCACGGCTCTTCGGCCGAGGTCACGAGGATCAGCGGGGCCGAGGCGCCCAGGAGCGAAGACTCGAGCGTCTGGCCCCAGCCGCCCGGGATGGCCGCCTCCGCAGCGACGGCCTGGCGGCCGCCCCGGGCGAGAAGGTCGCTCAGGGCCTCGGCGGCCTCGCGGGCGCGGTGGGGACCTTCGTCGCGGGGGAGCACCACGACGAGGACCGCGGCGTCGGGCAGGGGGTCGCGCCGGAAGTGGTCGTCGAACGGGTCGAGTTCATCCTGCGACGCGGACATGCGGCCTCCGGCCGATGGGTTCAGACCGGCTCGGGGGCGAGCCAGCGCGCGACGGCCGCGCGGTAGGCGTCCTGGAGCCGGGCCGCGATCGGGCCGGGCCGGCCGTCTGCGACCTGGTTGCCGTCGAGCCGGACGATCGAGAGGACCTCGATCGTCGTGCCCATGAGCAGGACCTCGGCGGCGGTGGTCAGCTCGGCCAGGGTGACCCGTGCGATGGCGTGGGGCAGGCCGACCTCGGCGGCGAGCCGGAGGAGAAACCCTCGGGTGGTCCCCGGCAGGATCATCGGCCCCTCGGGCGTCGCCTCCAGCCGGCCTCCCCGGACCCAGACCAGCGACGTGTGCGTCGCCTCGGTCACCAGGCCGTCGGCGTCGACCAGGATCGCCTCGACGGCCCCCGCGCGATGCGCGGCCTCCAGGGCCAGGACGTTGGCCAGCAGGTTTGTCGACTTCACGTCGCACCGCTTCCAGCGGAGGTCGGGATGGCTGATCGCACCCACGCCGGTCTCGCGGAGCCGGGCCACTGTTGAGTCCTCGTAGGGGCGGATCACGATCAATTCAGTCGGCGGCACGGGTGGCCTGGGGAAGGCGTGCGACCGCGGCGCGACCCCCCTGGTCAGGTGGATGTACGCGGTCCCCTCCTCGATCCCGCTGACCGAGATCGTCCGGTGCATCCGGGCGATCAGGCGATCCAGGTCGATCGGCGGGAACTCCAGCGCGGCCAGGCTCCGCCGGAGCCTCGCGAAGTGCTCGTCCTCCAGCCAGCAGCAGCCCTGATAGATCCGGAGGACCTCGTACACGGCGTCGCCGAACAGGAAGCCCCGGTCCCAGACCGGCACGCGCGCCTGGTCCACCGGCATCAGTTCGCCATTGAGGCAGGCCAGATTTTCCATCAGCGACGATCCTCAAGTCGTAAGTCGCCCGTCGCCCGCGGCAAAGAGCGCCCGGGCGAGGGCCGTTCGGCCTGTCCCCTCTCCTGGAGGGAGAGGAGGCCTGTTTTCCTCCCCCTCTCCCTTAATATCGGGAAAGGGCCGGGGTGAGGGCCCTGGGTGCGAGGCCCCGTGGGGCATTCTGCACTGACGGCCGGCGACTGGCTACTGCCTACCGCCAAGATTCGATGGATGACGGCCGGCTACCGCACCTCGAGCGCGACCCCGTCCTTGCCGGCGACGAGCTTCTCGAGCTGCCGCTCGAGCTCGGCGGCGGTGCGGAGGTTGCGGTTGACGACCTTGCCCTTGGGGTCGACCAGGATCATCGTCGGCAGCGCGATGATGCCCAGCTCGGTGGCCAGGCGGTTCTTCTCCAGGCCACCCGGCTCGAAGACCTGGGGCCAGGGCAGGGGGGTCTTCTTGAGGAACGCGTCGAGGTCGGCGCGGTCGTTGTCGATGCTGATGCCGAGGATTTCGAAACCCGCGTCGTGGTGCTTCTGGTACACCTTCATCAGCTCGGGCAGGTCGCGCTTGACCGGGTCGGCCCAGGTGGCCCAGAAGGTCACGAGCAGGGACTTGCCGCGGAACTTCTCGGCGTCGATGGCCTCGTTCTTCAGGCCGGTCGCCTTGAGCGGCGGCAGCGACTTGCCGACCAGGTCGAGCCGTCGCAGGGCGCCGATGCCCTTCCGTCCGGGGTCGGTCTCGGGGAAGTCGCGCGCGAGCTGCTCGTAGTATTTGCGCGCCTCGTCCTCCTCGGCGTTGAACTCGAAGGAGCTGGCCAGTTGCAGCAAGGCGTCGGGCGCCTCGTCGGCCTTGGGATACTTGTCGAGGAAGGCCTTGAGACTAGCCATCCACTTCTTCTGGTTCTGCAAGGGGTTGGCGCCGGGCTCCTCGTTGGCGGCGGCGAACTCGGTGGAGATCTTGCGGAAGGCCGCGTACGAGGCGATCTTTTTGTCCTCGCCGATCAGGGCGTCGAGCAGCTCGAGGCCCTTGGGGAAGAGGCCCGTCTGGTAGGCGGCCGCCAGGCTGTCAGCGATCTGCTTGGTGTAGCCGAGCTGGTCCTCGGGCCGGGCAACCTTGATCACGGCGCGGAGCAGGGGAATCCTGCCGACGTGGAACTGGGCGACATCCTTCTTCGCGACGTCGTTGACGTGCTCGGCGTCAAACTTGGCCAGCGCCCTCAGCGCCTCGTCGAGCTCCGGGTTCTGCGAGTCGGGACCGCCGCCCGTGCCCTGGGCGCCGTAGATCGCCGCGCGGATGATCCCCTCGGCCGCGACGATGGGCTTGGACGGGTCGACCGCGCGGGGCAGCTCGACGAACTTCCACGACTCGCCGACCTTGACCATCTCGGGGGCCTGGAGGAAAGCCACCTCCTTGGGGTTGATCGGCGCATCGGGGGCGCCGGCGAAGATCACGGCGTTCTCGTAGAGCAGGACGTCTTGCCCCGCCCCGGCGTCGGCCGGGATCAGGTGGGGCAGCATGGCATCGAGCCGGTTCCAGAGAGTCTGGCCGGTCCAGCCCTTGAGGTCCTTCTGCAGCGCCTTGACCTGCTCGACGCGCCGGGCCGAGGCGGCGGCCGCCTGCTCGATCACCGGCTTGGGCAGGCCCAGCGTCGACAGCTCCTCGGGGGTGGCCAGCACGGTCTCCAACAAGGACAGGTCGCCCCAGACCAGCGCCTGGACCAAGACCTTCGACGCCTCCTCGGCCGAGAGCCGCTTCCAACCCGTGATCCGCGTCCCCGAGACGGTCGCGATCCGGGTTCCCGCCGCGTTCATCCAGCGACACTCGTCAAGCGCCTTGTCGTCGTTGAGGTCGCTCTCGCGGTAGACCTCGAAGCCGTCCTGGTAGTAGCTCCACTGGTCGAGGACGCCGTTGCCGTTGTTGTCGACGAAACGGCGGAGCAGCTTGCCCTGGCCGTCGCGGAGGGCATAACCGACGTGCTTCTTGCCGCTCGTGACCGTCTCGACTTTGCAGGCGGCGATCGCCGACGCGTCGGAGGGGCTGTCGTACTCGAAACCTTTCTGAGTCGGCCGGAACTTGAGCAGGTCCTTCGGCGCGGGTGAGGTCTGGGCGCCGGCGAAGCCCGGGGCGATCCCCAGGATCCACGCCGCGGCCATCAACGTCCGCAGAGACCGCATCGGTGTCTCCTTTCTCACCGGGTCCGACGCCCCGGCGTGCGATCGCCGACCGCTCCGCGACCGGCGGGCCCGGCCCCCCAGCGGGGACGGGGCGAATCTGGTAAGCTTTGCCGGGAGGTCCACTTAAATCGCGTCCTTTCGCCGGATCGAGGGCTCGGCCGATGTCTCCGAGTTCATCGACATTTTTGGTCGAGACCCTCGAGGGCTCGGCGCGGAATCGCGCGTGTCGGTCGGGTCGAGATCCTCGGCCCGGACTCCCTCGCGGAGGGCAGGGCGGGCCTATTCTACGATGACTCTCCGACCTCACAAAAGTCATGATCGGCCGGGGAGGATCCAATGATCAGCGCGAGGCCGCGGTGTCGGACGGCGGCTTGGGGGGTGGGGGCAGGGCGGGAGCCTCCGGATCGGGCCGGTGGGTCAACAGCTCGGCGAGCATGAATTCATGGTACGGCTGCGTGACCGCCGGCGCGCCCTCCTTCGAGGCGTTGGCCACCCAGAGGCGAGTCGTGCCCGTCTCGAACAGCACGCTGTGCAGGTTCGACTTCATGGCCACGGGCCGATCCATCAGCCGCCGCGCGCCCTCGGCGTCGAAGGTCCCGTAGCCATCCCGGACCCGGCGGACCAGCTCCTCGTACCGCCTGCCCACCGACAGCAGGACGGCGTCCTTGACCGCATGCGACAGCCTCGGGTGCGACTCGCCCATCCCGACCACGCCGAAGGCGTCCCACGATGCCTCCATCCCCACCGCCTTGCCCGACTTGCCGTCGGCGATCACGTAGTAATACACGCAGGTCCTCGGGTGGTCGCGGAAGATGGCGATGGCCCGGTCGAGGTCGTCGGCCTCCTCGAGGGCCATCCGGACCAGAAGCGCCATCGGGACGCCCTCCCAGTGGCCCAGGCCGCGGCCCCCCATCTCGCCGATCGACACCTTCCGGGCGTTCATCCCGGTGACGCTGCCGATGAACCCGGCGTAGGTCACATTGACGAACGGGATCTTGCCCTCGGGCTCGGCGACGACCAGCACCGCGTGCTCCTGGAGCCGCCAGTCGCAGCCGTAGTCGAGGATCCGGCCATGGTAAAGTGTGCCGTCCCGGGTCGCCGAGCCGCCCAGCGCGAATCCCGAGCAGTGGAACAGCTCGGGGATGAAGTTGGCGGTCACGATGTCCGGGAAGCCCATCCCCGCGCCGTCGGCCACCCCGCGCAACTCCTCGTAGAACCGGTCGGGAACGAACTTGCGCTCGGTCGCGGCGATGCCCGCGATCGCCCGCTTGGGATAGAGGAGCTTGACCCCGGCCACCTCGACCTTCAGATCCTTGGCCTTCTCCTCGAACAGGAACCTGGCGTTCTCGCGGACGTGGTCACGGAGCAGGGCCCCGTGCTGGTAGCCCATCTCGTAAGGCGTGCCCTTGACGTGGAGCACGCGGTAGCCGTCCACTTCCTCGAGGAACCCCTGCCCGCATCGCGCGACGACCCGGGTCTCGGCGTGGGCGGTCCCGAGCGCCCCCGTCGCCACCATCAAGATCATCGCCAGGGAGCGGATCACCGTTCGAGCCATCGGCCGATCTCCTCCGAGGTTCGTGGCCCTGACGAACGTGAGGGTCATGGACGATCACCGAGGTGTGGGTCGAAAGGGGAGCGAAGGCGCCGAGACGGGGCATCGCGTCGTGTCCCGGTCGTCAGGGCAGTGTGGTCAGTCGGCGGCGGGGGACGGAGCCTCGCTCCCCTTCCTCGACCGCTCGCCGGTCATCTCCTCGAGCACGGCACGGACTTCCATCGCCTGTCGGGGGTCGAGCGGGTGCGACTTCAGCAGGTGGAGCACCAGCTGGCCCGGCTCTCCATGGTAGAGCTTCTCCACCAGGTTGTTGATCCGCTTCTGTCGCACCTCCTGCGAGGTGATCACCGGCCGGTAGACGAACGCCAGCGCGCTCCGGTCGCTCGCCACCACCCCCTTGGTCTCGAGGCGGTCGAGCAGGGTGGCGACTGTCGCATAGGACCACTGCCGACCGACCGCGCGGAGCATCTCCAGGACCTCACGGACGGTGGCCTGACCGCGGTCCCAGAGGACGTTCAAGACGTCGAGTTCTGAGTCGGGGATCGTCGGAGGGCGCTTGGCCATCGGCGGTCATCTCGAGCACGGGCTGGACGAGCTCTCGATCTCATACCCGTCGTTCGCTCGCGAGATCGGGACCGGGCTAAGGACCTGCCGCCCAGGGCGAGATATCCTAAGACAAATGTCGCACGATGTCAACGGCCTTCGCCAGACGTCGAAAAATTAGCTCGGGCTCCGAGGCGGAGGGCCACGATCGACACATCTGGACACTGGGGACCTAACGAGCGATAAATGACTGCATAACCCGCGCCG
>JAFANO010000506.1 GCA_019232645.1 Planctomycetaceae bacterium
TTGCAGTTTTTTGGTCTTGCATTACACATTAGGCACAAGATAAGCTAATCGTACTCTCATCTCGGATCTCCCAAAGCGCTAATCAGGGGTGTTCGTCCAGGCACCTCCGGACGCCGTTGATGGCGTGCGGGCTCCTTTACTGGACCGTTCGCGGAAGCCGCCTACCGTCGCCTCGAGAGAGTTGTCGTCGTCCCGCCTGCATACAAACTCGCATGCAAATGACACTGTCTATCGTTCCGCCTATCGAGTCAGTATGAGTTCGGAAATCATGAGCATTTCGGTTGGCAATCCGTCCGTCGTCGACGAGGCCCCCGCGGTCAAGGCCGGCAGGTTCCAGGCAGGCGTCCGCCCCTACGCCGCGGACTACTACGTCCCGGACTACGTCCCCTCCGACACCGACCTGCTGTGCGCCTTCCGGATCCAGCCCACGCCGGGCACGGACCTGATCGAGGCGTCGGCGGCCGTCGCCGCCGAGTCCTCGACCGGCACCTGGACCGAGGTCTGGTCGAATCAATTGACGGACATCGACTATTACAAGGCCAAGGTCTACCGGATCGAGGGGGACATCGCGTACATCGCCTACTCGATGGACCTGTTCGAGGAGAACAGCGTCGTCAACATCATGTCCTCGATCGTGGGCAACGTCTTCGGGTTCAAGGCGGTGGCCGCGCTCCGGCTGGAGGACATGCGGATCCCGGTCGCGCTGGTGAAGACGTACCCGGGCCCGAACTTCGGCATCTACGACGAGCGGGCGCGGCTGAACAAGTGGGGGCGCCCGCTGCTCGGCGGCACGGTCAAGCCGAAGCTCGGCCTCAGCGCCAAGGACTACGCGACGATCATCTACGAATGCCTCGTCGGCGGGCTGGACACGACCAAAGACGACGAGAACATGAATAGCCAGCCGTTCAACCGCTGGCGCGACCGCTTCTTCTACGGCATCGACGCGGTCCGGAGGGCGGAGGCCGAGACGGGCGAGGCCAAGGGCCACTTCTTCAACGTGACGGCCGGCTCGACCGAGGAGTCGTTGCGGCGGCTGGAGGCGATCGCCGCGCAGGGCAGTCGGTACGTCATGTACGACTTCCTCACCGCGGGCTTCGCCGCGTCGGCCGACGTCTTCAAGCGCGCCGGCGAGCTGGGCGTCATCGTCCACTGCCACCGCGCCATGCACGCCGTCTTCACCCGCCAGAAGAACCACGGCATCCACATGCGGGTCATCGCCAAGTGGCTGCGGCTCGTCGGCGGCGACCACCTCCATACCGGCACGGTCGTCGGCAAGCTCGAGGGTTCACGGCAGGAGACGCTGGGGATCATCGACCTACTGCGCGAGCGGCGGACGGCGGAAGACACGTCGCGCGGGGTGTATTTCGACCAGGACTTCGCCGGGCTCAAGGGGACCTGGCCGGTGGCCTCGGGCGGGATCCACGTCCTGAACATCCCGGACCTGTACGCCATCTACGGCAACGACGCCTTCTGGCTCTTCGGCGGCGGCACCCACGGCCACCCCAGGGGCAGCCGCGCCGGCGCCCGGGCCAACCGGGTCGCCACCGAGGCGGTCGCCGCCGGCAAGACGCTCGAGGAGGCCGCGCGGACATGTCCCGAGCTGCGCGAGGCGATGGAGCTGTGGGGCGAGGTCAAGTTCGCCGTGTCGGGGTGACGTGAGGGGATGTGATCTGATGTGGTGTGTGGGGCGCGCCCGGACAAAGTTGATGTGCGCCCCGCATCCGGAGGTGGTCCCATGACCAGACAGCGCCCAATCATTCTCGGAATCGTCGGCGACAGTGCCGCCGGCAAGACAACAATCACGCAGGGGCTCGTGAACGTCCTCGGCGCCGACCGCGTCACGCACGTCTGCACCGACGACTATCACAAGTACGACCGCAAGGAGCGCGCCGAGCGCGGCATCACGCCGCTCCATCCCGACTGCAACTACATGGACGTCATCGAGCTGCACCTCGAGCGGATGCATTACGGCCAGCCGATCCTCAAGCCGAAGTACCAACATTCCACCGGCACGCTGGTCCGGCCCGAGTATGTGCGGCCGACGCAATTCGTCATCGTCGAAGGCCTGCTCGGCTTCACGACGCCCATCATGCGGCAGTTCTACGACGTCAAGGTGTACCTCGACCCGCCGGAGGAGATGCGGAAGATCTGGAAGATCAAGCGCGACACGACCAAGCGCGGCTACACCACCGATCAGGTCCTGGCGGAGATGGAGCGGCGCGAGCCCGACTCGCGCGACTTCATCCGGCCGCAGAAGAAGTTAGCCGACATCATCGTGCGGTTCCTCCCGCCCGACGGCGTCATCCCGCCGCCGCCGGGGCGGAACCTCGACGTGCAGCTCGTGCTGCGCCCCACCATCCCCCACCCCGACCTCAGCTACCTCGTGGACGCCGAGCATCCGGATTCCGGCATCCGCCTCAGGCTGGGGCGCGACGACGGTCGCCCGGTGGACTTCCTCGAGATGGACGGCGACGTGGCCTCGCGCCATGCAACGGAGCTCGAAGATGCCATCTGGCAGCACCTGCCCGACCTCCGCCCGATCAGCGACGACCTCTTCGGCGGCTACACGGATCAGGGCGAGAAACGGCATAGCTCGCCGCTGGCGCTGACGCAGCTCCTGATCGCCTATCACCTCCTGCGCAAGTACAAGGACCTCTCTCAGCTCCCTTTCGCGACCCCGGTCGCCGCCCTCAGCCGGCTCGAGTCGGTCCCGTCCTCGCCGTCGAGCCACGTGGGGCCGTCGCCGAACATCGGGCTCATCCCCAGGGCCGGCGTCCGGTGAAGTCCGGCTGACAGCCGCCCGGCGGCGCGAGCGGGCTCGCGTCCCGGGGCCGGCCGACTTCCCCCATGACCACCCCGCCCACCTGGCACGGGTCCTCTCCCGACCTGTGTCATGGCCTCGGATTCGATCCCTTCGTCATCTCGGGCGATTTGCCGACGAACCTTGTGCCGATGTCCTCCCGGCCATCGGGTCGGGAGGGTTCGTGGATCTCCATCCCGATCCGGCAGATGGGGGCGATCGTGCCGGACGTCCCGGCCGGCGGGTCCGGTCCCACCTCGGCGCGGCCCAGGTCATTCGCATCCCGGAGATTTTGTGCGCTCTGTCCGATATCTCAAATTTGAGATTTCAGATTTCCAATCTTCAAATTTGAGATTTGAGATTTATTATGTGCGCTCTATCCGAATCTCAAATTTGAGATTTCGGATTTCAAATTTGAGATTTCAGATTTCAAATTTGAGATTCGGATTTCAAATTTGAGATTTCAGATTTCAAATTTGAGATTTCAGATTTCAAATTTGAGATTTTAAATGTGAAATTTCAGATTTCAAATTTGGGATTTCAGATTTCAAATCAGCAGAGAGAGCGCACGAAATCCCTGGAACCCGTATCACGCCGCGCCACGTCTCCGGATCGCGGAGGTCTCGCGTCCTCCGCGACCCGCAATCCCACGGTCGGCTCGTGAGATCGGAGGCACGCGCCCGTCCGGTCGGCAAGAGAGACGATGTCAAGATGACAAAATTCCCTGGCGCTCGCCAGTTGGTGCGCGCAAACGGGGGACGGGCGGGGGCGCCACAGGCCGCTCGGCCTCGCACAGCAACTGGCGAGCGCCAGGGAACATCCAACCCCAGGCACGACGTCCCCGGGACCTACCAGGTTCACCTGAGCGGAACACCGATGAACCGTTGGAGCGCCAGCAGGCCAACCCCGTACCCCAGCAGGCGGAGCAACAACTGCCACAGGTTCCCCGCGAAGCAGGCCAGGCCCTGATGGGTGGACAGGCTGACGACCCCGCTCTTCAAGGTGATGAAGAGCCCCAGTGCGAACAGCACAAAGATCGGGCCAAAGACTAGGATCGCCTCGAGTTGATCCCGGGATCCCATGTGCGAAAATTCCTCAGAGATCACGATAGGTCGAGTTGACCAGGTACCGGCAGGATCCATGGATAGTGGAGCAAAAGCTGGACCAAAGCCGGCAGCTCGGCTCCCCCTCAGTACTCAACACCACGCCAACGCCCCCTTCAAGGGATGATCGTCGGATTTCAAGTGGATCCGCTGCCGGTGATGCCGATCCTAGGAGTCCGGGGATGTTTGGGGGCGGCGGCCGAAGGGATGAGGGGCGTCAGAGCAGGTCGTCGTCGGGCAGTGCGAAGAGGCGTCGCGCGTTCTCCGTGGTCGCGCGGGCGAGCTCGGCGGGAGCGAGGCCGCGGAGCTGGGCGATGCGTCCGGCCGTCAGCACCACCAGGGCCGGCTCGTTGGTCCGTCCCCGGTGCGGGTGCGGGCTGAGGTACGGGCTGTCGGTCTCGACCAGCAGGCGATCGAGCGGGACCCGCGCGGCCACGTCGCGGAGGGGGTCGAGGCCCTTGTTGCGGAACGTGACCATCCCGGCGAACGACAGGTGCAGCCCGAGCTCGAGCAGGGCCTGCGCGTCGTCCCAGGAGCCGGCGAACGAGTGGAGGACCCCCCGAACCGGGCGCCCGAGCCGCGCCAGTGTGTCGATGACGTCGGCCTCGGACTCGCGGCAATGGATGACGACCGGCAGGTCGCGCGCGTGGGCCAGTTCCAGGTGCCGCGCGAACATCGAGAGCTGGAGGTCGAAGGGCGTCCGGTCCCGGTGGCGGTCGAGCCCCGTCTCGCCGACGGCCACGACGCGCGGTTCGGCCGCGAGGGCGGCCGCGCGCTCCCAATCGCCCGGTGCGGCCTCGGAGGCCTCGTTGGGATGGATGCCGACGGCCGCGAACACGCCGGGATGGCGCCGGGCCAGGGTGAGGACCTCGGCGCTGTCGGCGGCCGTCGTGCCGATGGCGACCACCTGGACGACCCCGGCCGCGCGTGCCCGGTCGAGCACGCCGGGCAGGTCGCCGCTCAGGCGGGGATCGTCCAGGTGCGCATGGGTGTCGACCAGGGGTCTCATCTTGGAGAAGGATCCTCGCCCGCGGCGTCCGGGTCGTAATAGCCGACCAGCTCCAGGCGATACCCCGTCACCCGGAAACCTTGTCGCCTCAGGGTCGCCGTCAGGGTCGGGTCGAGCTTGGCGATCAGGTCGGGGTCGTAGGGGGTCGGCAGGTCCCGGACCGAGCCCGAGCGGAGGCAACGCAGGTGGTAATGATGCTCACTCCGCGCGTCGTACCGCGCCGAGCCGTCGCCCGCGGTCAGCTTGGCCGCCAGGCCGCTGGCGACCAGCGCCTCGAGCGCCTTGTAGACGGTCGCCAGGCTGATCTTGGGGACCACCAGCTTGACGGCCTGATAAACTTCCTCCGCCGTCGGGTGGTGCGCGGCGCGGCAGAGGTGATCGTAGACCGCCACCCGCTGGGGCGTGCAGCGCCAGCCGGCCGACTCCAGGATCGCCCGCAGGCCGTCGGGATCGAGCGGGGGTGGCATCATCGGACGCGCGGATCCCTCGGGGACGCCCCCGCGAGCGGGGTCTCGATCATCTCGACACGACTCGGCCGTCTCGTCGCGGCCCACCCGGCGTCGGGCCGGGCCCTCCGATCCGACCGCACGAACCGCGATCCGACGCCCGATCCCAGGGCCGTCCCTCGCTCGTCGTGATCGGATCCTGATACCATTCTTGGGGTACTTGACAGTGCTGTCAACGCCTTGTTAGATTAAACTTTGGGATTGTGCACGGATCGAAGTCCAATGCGGTCCTCGGGACCCGTCCCGACGCCTTTCAGACAAGTCAGAGGGGTGGCGGCGGGAGTCCCGGGAGGCGCCTCAAAGGCCGGCAATATATGGATGGATTGAGGGCACGAAACCGGAACCACGCCCCCCGGGGCGGGGTCCTCGGCGAATCGCCCCCATCAGCCGCACGACCGATTCCGGCCCGGCACGCCTCGCCTCGGAGGGAGTGGGATGAGCGTCGATCTGGTCCGCATCGTTGATAGTATCCACCGCGATAAGAATATCTCCAAAGATCTTCTGTTCGAGGGGATCCAGTCGGCGCTCCAAACCGCGGCCAAGAAACACTACCCCGAGGCGAACGAGATCACGGTCAACATCGACCCCGAGTCGGGCCAGATCGACGCCACCAAGGATGGGGCGCGGATGGACCCGGCCGAGCTGGGGCGGATCGCCGCCCAGACGGCCAAGCAGGTCATCATCCAGAAGATCCGCGAGGCGGAGCGCGACAGCCTCTTCGAGGAGTTCGAGGACCAGCGCGGCGACCTCATCACCGGCACCGTCCAGCGGTTCGAGGGGGGTGCCGTCACCGTCAACCTGGGCAAGACCGACGCGCTGCTGCCCCGCTCCGAGCAGATCCCGGGCGAGAGCCATCACCCCAACGAGCGGATCCGCGCGGTGATCCTCGACGTCCGCAAGGTCGGCCAGCGGGTCAAGATCATCCTCAGCCGCACCCACCCCGACTTCGTCCGCCGCCTGTTCGAGCTCGAGATCCCCGAGATCGCCGACCAGATCATCGCGATCCGCGCGCTGGCCCGCGAGGCGGGGTACCGCTCGAAGGTGGCCGTCAGCTCGATCGACTCCAAGGTCGACGCCGTCGGCGCCTGCGTCGGGGTCCGCGGGACCCGCATCAAGAACATCGTCGACGAGCTGGGGGGGGAGCGGATCGACATCGTCCGCTGGAACGAGTCGCTCCAGGTGTTGATCCCCAACGCCTTGCAGCCGGCCGAGATCGACGAGGTGATGCTCTGCCAGCTCCTGGGCCGGGCGATCGTCCTGGTCCGCGAGGACCAACTGTCGCTGGCCATCGGCCGCCGCGGGCAGAACGTCAGGCTCGCCTCGAAGCTGGTCGGCTGGGACATCGAGATCATGACCTCGGAGGAGCTCGACGAGCTGATCGAGAAAGCCGTCGCCGCCTTCACCCGGATCGAGGGGGTCGACACCAACCTCGCCGAGAAACTGGTCGAGCAGGGCATCCTGAGCTACGACGACCTGTCGGTCATGGAAATCGCCGATCTGGTGAACACAATCGAGGATCTGGACGAAGAATTAGCCGTGGAAGTGGTCG
>JAFANO010000522.1 GCA_019232645.1 Planctomycetaceae bacterium
CGAGCTCGTGCGCCAGGGCGGGCAGGTCGGCCTCATTCAGCTTGGCGTGCAGGGCCGGGAGCTGGGCCTTGTCGCGGACCACGTCGGGGGTGAACCCGAGCTTCTCCAGCAGCCGGGTGGCGACGCCGTAGCTCTCCGGGTGGATCCAGGTCCGGTCGAGCGGGTTCTCGCCGTCGTGGATCTTGAGGAAGCCGGCCGCCTGCGTGTAGATGACCGGGCCGATCCCCTCAACCTGCTGCAAGAGCTCGCGGTTGGGGAAGGGCCCCTTCTCCTTGCGGAACTCGACGACGCGCCGCGCGGTCAACTGATTCAGGCCCGAGACGTGCCGCAGCAGCGGGATGCTGGCCATGTTCAGGTCGACGCCCACGAAGTTCACGCAGCTCGAGATGACCGACTCGAGCGACTCCTTGAGCTGCTTCGAGTTGATGTCGTGCTGGTAGAGCCCGACGCCGATGCTCTGGGGCTCGATCTTGACCAGCTCGGAGAGCGGGTCCTGGAGCCGCCGGCCGATCGAGATCGTGCCGCGGAGCGTGGCGTCGAAGTCGGGGAACTCCTCGCGGCCGATCGGGCTGGCCGAATAGACGCTGGCCCCGGCCTCGTTGACGATCACGTAGGCCAGCTGCGCCAGCAGGGCGTCGGCCGGGTGCGGCCGGGGCGGCGTCGGGGCGGCCTTGGGCCGGGGCGGGCGCGGCTCCGACCGGCCCTTGCTCGCGGGCGCCGGGGCCGGGGCCGGCTCGGAGGCGGGCGTCGTCGCGGCCGCCTCTGATCCTGCCGCTTCCGCCGCAGCCGCTTCCGCCACCTCGTGGGCCGCCGGGGCGGGCTCGAGGGCCGGGGCCGGCTCGGGGGCGGGTGGCGTCGCGGCCGCCTCCGCCGCGTCATGGGCCGCCTCGACGGGTGGCGCGGTCATCTCGGCGGCCGTCGAATCATTGGTCGACTCGCCGGGCGTGATCGTCTCGGGTGGCGGGGGCGGGGCGTTCGCCTCGGTGACGGCCGTGGCGACCTCGACCACCTCGGCCGAGCCCGGCGACCCGGGCGACTCGACCGGAACCTGGTCCGTCACGGCTGGCGCCGTCGAAGGCTCGCCCAGGCTGGGACTCCCGCGCCCGGTCTCAGGTGCGGGGGAAGGCTCCGGCGCGGGCATCTCCAGCGCCGGCGACGATGTCGGCGCGACCTCCTCGGCGAGCTGCTCCGCCCTGTCCGGGGCTTCGCTCGACTCGGCCCGCGCCTCGACCGGCTCGGCCGGGGTCTCGTGCGACTCGGCCGGCACGATCTCGTGCGCCTCGACCGGGTGTTCGTGGGGCTCGCCCGACGCGGCATCGCCGTTCGGGTCCGAGGGCATCTCCGACGATTCCGATTCGGTCTCGGGCGAGGCCTGCTCGGGGGAGCCGCCCGCGATCGGCGGGACCATCTCCGCTGGTGTCTCGGAGGGCCCGTGGGCCTCGGCGCCTGCCGCAGGCGCTTCTGCGCCGGCGACGGGGGGGGCCGTCGCGTCGTCGGGCTTGTACTCGGTCGCGCCGGGGTGCTGGTGGAAGAAGGTCCCCTCGGCGATGATCTCGGCGACCAGCTCCTCGGTCTCTCGGCAGGCGCTCTGGTTGCCGATGGCGACGACACTGACCTTGTGCTTGCCGACCAGCTCCTTGAGGTAGAGCTTGGCCTCGGAGCGGCGGTTCTGGGGCGGGTGGGGATGGATGACGCCGTGGTCGAGGAGGTTGCCATTGGGGTCGAGCACGGCGACCTTGCACCCGGTCCGGAACCCGGGGTCGATGGCCAGGACGACCTGCTTGGGGATCGGGGGCTGGAGCAGGAGGCTGCGGAGGTTGCGGGCGAAGACGTCGACGGCGTGCCGCTCGGCCATGTCGGTCAGGTCGCGCCGGACCTCGCGCTCCATGCTGGGCAGCAGCAGGCGGTCGAGCGCGTCGAGCGCGGCGTTGCGGAAGAACTCGGAGTGGGGATGGCCCTCCAGGGGCAGTTGCCCGAAGGTCGCGGCCTCGAGGTCGGGCCGCGAGACCTCGAGCTTGACCTTGAGCGGGCCTTCCTTGTCGCCGCGGTTGATCGCCAGCACGCGATGCGGCGGGATGTGCGCGATCGGCTCGGAATAATTGAAGTAATCGCGGTATTCCTGCCCCTGCCCCTCGGGGATGTCGGCCTTGCTGGTGACGATCTTGCCCGTCTTCCAGACGACGCGGCGGACCGCGTCGCGGATCGCGGCCATCTCGCTGATCGCCTCGGCCAGGATGTGGCCGACCCCCTCGAGCACCTGCTCGACGGTCTCGACCCCCTTCTCGGGGTTGAGGAACGCGGGGGCCGCGGCCCGGAGGTCGGTCAGGGTCTCGTCGCGGTTCCAGACCCGCAGCGCCAGCGGCTCCAGCCCCTTGTCGCGGGCCTCCGACGCCTTGGTCTTCTTCTTGGGCTTGAACGGCAGGTAGAGGTCGTCGAGCCGCTTGGCGTTGTCGGCCGCCCGGATCACTGCGGCCAGATCAGGCGTGAGCTTGCCCTGCGCCTCGATCGTCTTGAGGATCGTCTCCTTGCGCTCGGCCAGTTCGCGGAGCCGGCCGACCCGGAGCTGGATCTCGCGGATCGCCACCTCATTCAGATTGCCGGTCCGCTCCTTGCGGTAGCGGGTGATGAACGGCACCGTGTTGCCCTCGTCGAGCAACTGGACGACGCTCTCCACCTGAACGCGCCGAATTTGCAGATCCTGCGCGATCCGGCCCAGGTCGACCTGAATCGGGGTGTCCATGGGGGCTATGCACCTGAAGAGAGGAGACGGCGACGACGAGGCGGATGACACGGTCCGCCACCGCGACGGAGGCCGCGGAACGAGCGCACAGGAACACTCTACCTAGGGTCAGACCAATCAATTTAGATCATCTTCGTTGCCCTGTCAACCCTTCTGGACCTCCTCAGCCTCGCACCGAACCGGAAACCGCGCCAGTAGTTCCGCCGCAAGAGGCGATTTGGGAAAGATGGGTTGGTCCTTCCTCTCCCCCCGCCTTTGGGGGGACCGAGGCCCTGGCATGGAGGTCGGAGGAGGTCGTCCCAGGATCCAGGAATAAAGCTTTTTTGGAGATCAAGATCACCTGCGCAGGTGCCCATTGTCGCCATTAATAAAAGCATCCCGGGGAGATCCATGACTCGAACGGTCGTCCCGGCACCGGTGCCGGGACTCGGATCCCGGATCCTCCATCGAGGTCGGAGTCACTCCGAGGGGGTGCGATTTGACAAGATGGAGAAAACCGGTAAAACTTCTTGTTAGGATTTATTGTCTTTGCCCAAAATTACCTGAGAGACGACCCGGGGAGGGGCATGCTATCGTCGTAAATTGATGCTAATAAAGAAGTCGCGCGAAAAGAGACGTTCTCAGCGAGGGCGGACAAGCTCGGACAGCTTCAGCAATGGACGCTGAGGCAGTAGGTGGCGTGGAACTCCTTCTCTTGCCGAGACTTGCTTCGGCTTCTCGGGCCGCCATGGTCGTCCAAAGTGTCCGCGTCGTCCACTGGTCCTGGCTCCGTCAGAGAGAAAGTCCCCGCGAACACGGCATCCTATCTCCGCAATTCAGGTTTCTGCAATGACTTCCGGCGACTTTTCCGGGGCTTCTCGGATCGCCTCTTTGGTCCGCGCCATTGTTGTATCTCGGCCGTGTCGATCGGGCGGTGGACCAAGACTGCATCCGAGGAGGTGACCGTGCCCCGATCGCCGCGGCCCAACCCTCGGGGGAAGCCTGCGAGACCGATCGCATGGCTATTATACGAGGATGGTTCGAAATGCGGGATCCGGGGACCCCGCGCGCGAAGCCCGATGGTGCTGGTGCACCAGCCGTCAATCGCCTCGCCTCCGCTCGACTTCCGAGCGGACCCGCTGGCGTTCCACCTTGCCGAGATCGTTCCTTGGCAACCTTGGAAGACGACGATCGGCGCAGGCCGACAAAATCGATGCAGGTGCTTTCGAACAGTACCTGGTCAGCTCGGACGTGCTGCAACCCGGCCCTCCGGCGCAGG
>JAFANO010000018.1 GCA_019232645.1 Planctomycetaceae bacterium
TACCTGCCCCGCGAGGACCGCGAGCGCTTCGGCTACCCCGACGCCGACCTCCGCGCCCGACGCTTCACCCCGGCGTTCGCCGCCCTGATGAAGTTCGAGGTCGAGCGGGCCCGAGACCTGTTCCGCCAGGGCCGCGCCCTGGTGCCGCGTCTGCCGCGCGCCCTGGCCGTCGACGTGGACCTGTTCTCGCGCGGCGGCCTGGCGATCCTCGAGCGGATCGAGGCGCGGGGCTATGACGTCCTGAGCGCGCGCCCTCGATTGAGCAAGTTTACCAAGTTCGGCCTGCTCGGCCGCGCCCTGCTCGGCAGGCTGGGGGCTCCGGCGACGGCCGTCGCGGGGCCGGCCGGTCTGGAGCGACCGGCGTGAACGACGCGCTTCGCGCCAGCTACCGGTTCTGCGGCGACGTCTCCCGACGCCAGGCCCGCAACTTCTACTACGGCTTCCTGCTGCTCCCCGCCGACCTTCGTCGCTCGATGTGTGCGCTCTACGGCTTCATGCGGCACACCGACGACCTGGCCGACGGTCCCGCCCCTCCCGTCGACCGGTACCGCGCCCTGGCCGACTGGCGCGCGCGCGTCCGCGACGCCCTCGCGGGGGGCGCCACCGACCATTGGCCCGGCCTGCCCGCGCTGGCCGACACGGTCGCGCGGCACCAGATCCCCCATCGCTATCTCTTCGAGGTCCTCGACGGGGTGGCGACCGACCTGGACCCCCGGCCCTTCGCCACTTTCGAAGACCTCCACGGCTACTGCTACCGTGTCGCCTCGGTGGTCGGGCTCTGCTGCATCCACATCTGGGACTTCCGGTCCGACGGCGGCCGCGCCGAGGCGCTGGCCGAGGCGTGCGGCATCGCGCTGCAACTGACCAACATCCTCCGCGACGTCCGCGAGGACGCCCTCAATGGCCGGGTCTATCTCCCCCGAGAAGATCTCGACCGGTTCGGCGTCCGGCCCGAGGACCTGACCGCCGACCGTCCGGGCGACCCGCTCCGATCGCTGCTCGCCTTCGAAGCTCGTCGGGCCTACGATTACTACGAAACGGCCCGACCGCTCGCTTCGATGGTCGCCCCGGTCGGTCGCCCGGTCCTTCGTACGATCATCGGGATCTACCGCGCCTTGCTCGACGAGATCGTCCGGCGTGACTACGATGTCCTGGCGGGCCGAGTCGCCCTCTCCCCCTGGCGCAAGGCGTCGATCATGGTGCGCTCGATGGCCGTCGAGAGGGTGGCGCGCGGGAAGCGCGATTGAGGCGCCGAGTCTCTGACTCGCGGAGGTGAGGGCGCTCCGCTCCCGCCACTCGGCGTTGATCTCCGGAGTCCGCCGGTGACGATGACGTCGCAACATCGGAAACCACCTGGTCCTCGTGTGGTGATCGTCGGCGGCGGGCTGGCGGGGCTGGCGACGGCCGTGGCGCTGGCGGGGCGAGGGCTCCGGATCACGCTGGTCGAGAGTCGACCCCGGCTCGGAGGCCGTGCCAGTTCGTTCCCCGACCCGGCGACCGGCGAGCCGGTCGATAACTGCCAGCACGTCAGTCTGGGCTGCTGCACCAACCTGGCCGATTTCTGCCGGAGGGTCGGGACGGCCGACCTGTTCCTGCGAGGGCCCGAGATCGTGTTCCTCAGCCCCGAGGGGCGGGTCTCGCGGCTCCGCGCGGGGATCTTGCCGGCACCCTTCCACCTGGCCGGCAGCTTCCTCCGCGCCAACTACTTGAGCGCCGCTGACAAGCTCCGCGTGGCGTACGGCCTCGCCTGCCTGCGGTCGAGCCGGGGCGACCGGCCCGGGGAGCCCTTCGCCGACTGGCTGCTCCGCCACGGCCAGACCGTCGGGACGATCAACCGCTACTGGGCGACCGTGCTCGTCTCGGCGCTCAACGAGCGGCTGGAGCAGATGGACGTCGGATACGCCCGCAAGGTCATCCTCGACGGGTTCCTGAGGAACCGCGAGGGTTGCCGGATGGAGGTCCCGCTCGTCCCCCTCGGCGAGCTCTACGGCACGCGGCTCGAGACCTGGCTCCGCGAGCACGAAGTGGCCGTCCTCCTGATGACCGGTGTCCGCAAGGTGGACGTCGACGCCGAGGAGGGGCTTACGGGCGTGACCCTCCGGTCGGGCGAGACGATCGACGCCGATTTCGTGGTCGCGGCCGTCCCGTTCGATCGCGTCCTCGGCCTGTTCCCCGGCGACCTCGTTGGGCGCATCCCGGACTTGACGGGGCTGGAAGAGCTGCGGGCCTCGCCGATCACGGGGGTACACCTCTGGTTCGACCGACCCGTCTGCCCGTTCGACCACGTGGTGACGGTCGGTCGGCTGATCCAGTGGGTCTTCAACCACACGGCGATCCAGGGCCGCCGGGCACCGGGGCAGGGGGGGGGCCAGTACCTGCAACTGGTCATCAGCGCCGCGTACGACTTGCTGGCCCTCGACAAGACGGCGATCCGCAACGCCGTGCTCGCCGAGCTATCCGAGATCTGGCCCGAGGCGTCGGGAGCGCGGCTCCTGCGGTGGTGGGTCGTCACCGAGCACGGCGCGACGTTCGCTGTCCGCCCGGGCGTCGAGGCGCTCCGCCCCCGCCAGCGGACACCGGTCGAGGGTCTGTTCCTGGCCGGCGACTGGACGGCCACCGGCTGGCCGGCGACCATGGAAGGGGCCGTCCGCGGCGGCTACCTCGCCGCCGAGGGGATCCTCGAAGACCTCGGCCGTCCCATCCCCCTCATCCAGCCCGAACTCCCGCCCTCGCTCCTGGCCCGCTGGCTCCTTGGTCCCCCCGACGCCGGCACCGCCGCCCGGTTCCGCCAAGCGATCCCTCCGGGAGGGCCTGGCGCACACGGAGGCCGGGCCGGTAGAGGTCGAAGTTGGGCTCGGTGGACCGGACGCTGAGGGTGGCCAGGATGGCGACGATGGCGTCTTCACCCCGGCTCGAAAGGATGAGGTTGCCCACCTGGCAATTCGGGTTGGGCATGCCGTTGGGCAAGACGCAAGCTTCCCGTCCGGGATGAGGGCGCTCGGGATCCATTCCGGAGGATTCATCCGGATCGAGGTGTTATCCGGCGGCCGGCGTCCGTGGCATCGAAGCCGTGAGTGTCGCGATCGGCCGGTCGTGGCGTGCACGACCGCGAATCGAGGCCTACACCGGCCGTGACCGTTCCTATGGGTTCCAGGTTTTTCGGGCATCCGGTCTCTCGAGACGATCGGACTTATTTTCGAGGCACGGTGTGCTGAATATTGCGGCAGATGCTTTTGCTCTTCGTTTCAAGCGATCAGGTGCGCCACCACGATCAAACCATTGTGAGTGAGCCGGCGACTGGGCGTCGAAAGTTCGGCGTCGCGCCCATGGGCGAATCCCGCCGCAGCTTCGGCAACGGCATTTTCGATGGCGTGAGTCTTCGACGCCAGCAGGACTCAGAGAGGCCGAATCCGTTGAATCGAAATTTGAAAGCTCAAATTTGAGATCCGGGCTGAGCGCACAAAATCCCTGGGATGCGTATCGGTCCCCCATTCGGCATCACCTGTGCAGGCACGGTTCCATTTACCCGAGAGGCTTGTAACCTGCTTTTATTTCATTATTATCTCCATTCATCATGATTATTGGGTTTGGGCCCTTGGCAATGCGCCACCTGGGAAGTCCTCGACCCTGCCCGTCCCCCCCGGTGGCGTGACGAGGAGCAGCCTTGTGATCGCAAACATGCGTTCGGGAGGGGGCCGTCCGCGGTTGCTGCTCGCCCCCGCAGTCGCGGTCATGAACCGCCTCACCTATCCACGAAAATTTGCGCTCATCAGCCTCTTATTAGCCTTGCAGCTTGGCCTCGTCATGTACCTCCTGACCTCCGAGATGAATGATCGGATCGAGTTTGCCCAGAAGGAGATCCAAGGCGATCGGTATTTGCGCCCCCTGCGGCATCTCTTCGAGCATATCCTCCAAAGTCGTGTCCTGGCGCATGCCTATGCCAATGGTTGCGTTTCCCTCCGACCCGAATTGATCCGGAAACAGGCGGAAATCGATGAGGACTTTGAAACCTCACAGGCCATCGATCAGAAACTTGGGCACATCCTCAATACAACGAGCAAATTCAACGCCCTCAAAGAGAATTGGCGGTTCCTCAGAGCGAAGCTGCTCGGCCTGGAAGCCAGCGACTGTGATGATCTGCACGCGCAACTGCTTATGGACATTCGGGCCTTGGGTGCGCACGTGGGCAATACCTCGAACCTCATCTTGGACCCCGACCTGGATAGCTATTACGTGATGGATGCCATACTCCTCAAGCTGCCTCAAAGTCAAGACCTGCTGGCCAAAGCAAGGTTGTTGGGCAGGAAGGGTATCGTCACCGGCAAGCCGCCCACGGCGGAGGAAAGGACGGAATTCATCCGTCTGGCCGGCCTATTGCGCTCCAATTGGGAGGAGACCCGAAAGGGACTGGA
>JAFANO010000118.1 GCA_019232645.1 Planctomycetaceae bacterium
CCGACGCGACCCTGAGGCGCTAGACTCGGCGATCCACCCCACAGGCCCGAGGTATCCCGAGGCGAGACGAGCGATCACGAAGGACGGCTCATCCCTCGCGCCTGAGCCCAAGGCCCCTCCCCAAGTTCATGCTTCTACTCGACTTCCGGTGCTATCGGCTGGCGTCCCTTCTCCAGCAGGCGGATGACCTCCTTCAGCTCGGCCGGCGAGAGCTTGGCGGCGACGCGCCGATGCAACTCCATGATCGGCTCGACCAGCTCGGCGAGCAGGCGGAGCGCCTTGTCGGTGATCGCGACGAAGATCACCCGTCGATCCTCGGTCGTCCGCTCCCTCGTGGCCAGCCCCATCCCCTCCAGCCGATCGATCAGACCCCGTGATCCCCGGCGCGACGGCGATCATCCGGTTGGCGGTCTCCAGGATCGACAGAGGCTTGCCCTCGCCTCGGAGGATGCGCAAGATGTTGTAGCAAGATGTTGTACTGGGAGGGGGTCAGGCCGTGCCGTCGGAACAGGCGGGTGGAGCAGATCTGGATCTGGTCGCTGGTACAGTACAGGTCGAGGATCGCCTTCTGCTCCAGCGAGTCGAACGGACGCCGCTTCTTGATTTCGCGCTGCAAATGACCGCCCGCCATTACTTTAGATCCACCGCTTTGTTACTGTACTAATAATTTAAAAAAATCCAGCGATGTTACGCCAAGAGCCTCGACGTCCCGCAGTTCCTTTCTCCCTTTCTCCAGGCGGAGGGGGCCGGCGATCATCGCGGAGGGTCCCCGGTCTTCGACCGGCTCCCGACGACACAAGCCGAGCGTTCGGCCGAACCCGACCGAGGGGCCGACGTCTGGAGAGTGGGGGACGACCCACGAAGGGAAGGCCCGGCCGGACCCGATCGAGGGAGGCTTGATGATGAGCATCGTGCAGCGGATGAGGGCGAAGCTGGGCGCGTCGATGAAGGCCCGGGATGCGGTCCGGACGCAGTTCTTGCGGTACTGGATCACGCAACTGACCCT
This sequence comes from Planctomycetaceae bacterium, assembly GCA_019232645.1. Lineage (GTDB taxonomy): Bacteria > Planctomycetota > Planctomycetia > Isosphaerales > Isosphaeraceae > JAFANO01. The sequence goes on from JAFANO010000118.1 coordinate 1,007, forward strand.
CGGCGACGGCCGCGAGATGACCGACGCCGACGCGATCAAGAAGATGCGGGGCGTGCTCAAGGAGGCGAAGTCGGGCCAGACCTCCTTCAGCCCGGAGGAGCTGGCCCTGATCCACGAGTGGGTCCCGCCCGCCCTCGGCCTCGACCAGATCGCCGAGGCCCTGGCGCCCGTCGCCGCGCGGATCAAGGCGGCGCCGAAGGAAGGCATGGCGATGGGGATCGCAATGAAGAGCCTGGCGGGCCAGCCGGTCGAGAGCGACGACGTCAAGGCCGTGGTCACCTCGCTCCGCCAGGAATCTTGACCCGGGGGCATCCCGCGCTCGGAGCTTCGGATGGTCAGGGTCCGTTCGAGGCCCCCCGGCCGTTGACTGTGCCAACAAAAGCCGACGAGCCCACGGTCAGGCCGACTCCAGACGAAAGTCCTCTCTCCCGGACCACGACCGGGGAAAATGTCGAGGCGTGGGAACGGGCCCTCGTCGGGGCGGCATCTAGCCGGTAGACTAGTGTTATTGGGCCTCCGAGGTCCGGGCGTGCGCCAGGTCCGGCCGGGGCGATGGAGGACGGAGGGACGGAGACGCGATGCCAAGTCAGGCGAAGAAGGTCGAAGTGGGGGGGGTCCAGCTTCACCTGAGCGGTCCCGACACCACCGCGCAAGAGTGGATCGGCCAGGACGCGATCCTCCGGCAATTGCTGGCGTGCTGGCTGGTGGTGGATCCGAACGACCGGCCGCTCTCGCCCCGCCTGCTCGGCCCCCCGGGGATCGGCAAGACGACGCTGGCGATGGCCGCCGCGAGGGTCCGCAAGCAGCCGCTCTACATCAACCAGTGCACCGCCGACACCCGCCCCGAGGACCTGATCATCACCCCCGTCCTGGCCGAGAGCGGCAAGATCGCCTACCACGCCTCGCCGCTCGTCTCGGCGATCCTCACCGGCGGCATCTGCGTGCTGGACGAGGGGAACCGGATGAACGAGAAGTCGTGGGCGAGCCTCGCCCCGCTGCTCGACCACCGCCGCTACGTCGAGAGCATCGTGGCGGGCATCACGATCCCCGCACACCCGGACTTCCGCGCCTGCGTGACGATGAATGAGGATGAGTCGACCTATGAGGTCCCCGACTACATCCTCTCGCGGCTCCAGCCGACCCTGACGCTCGGCTTCCCCAACCGCGAGGACGAGATGGCGATCCTCCGGTATCACCTCCCCTTCGCCAAGCCCGAGCTGCTGGCGCTGACCGTCGACTTCCTCCAGCAGGCGCACGCGCTGAAGCTCGACTTCTCGCCCCGCGACGGCATCAACCTGCTCCGTTACGCGATCAAGCGGATGGCGCAGGACCCGAAGCACCCGCTCGGCCGCGACGCGGCCTGGCGCGAGGCGCTCGAATGCGTGCTGGGCGAGGAGGCCGCCGACCTCGAAGAGCTCGCCCGCCGCAAGCGCCGCGCCCTGGGCGGCCAGCACGCGCCGATGGGCCTGGGCGACCTCTTCTTCAGCCCCGGCGACCCGCTCCATCCCGACGCCGATGAGTCCGAGGACGACGAGGATGACGAGGACGCCTGAGCCCCAGATCCGTCATCGAGGAGGGTCGTCATGGCATTCGCCGACTTCGACCTCAAGACGGCATGCGAACGGTTCGGGCTGACGATCGAGGAACGGACCGACCTGTTCGCGGCGGTGCAAGCAGTGGAAGTCCCGGTGCGCTTGCGCGAAGTGCTGGAGACGTGGGCGCCGGCGGCGCTGGCCATGAACACGGAGAAAGCCCGTTCGGAGATGATCATCGCCCCGATCTTGATGGCAACGGTCCGCTTGCTCGGCGGGCGGGTCGGCCTGTTCTCCGGCATCACGTTCGACGTGGACAAGGACCGAGGATTGAACGGGACGTGCGATTTCCTGCTGACGGCGTCTCCCGAACTTTATTTCGTGAGGGATCCCGTGCTGGCCGTCGTCGAGGCCAAGAAGGAGGACATCGTCGGTGGCCTGGGCCAGTGCGTGGCGGAGATGGTCGCCGCCCGGATCTTCAACGAGCGGGGAGCGGGCCAATCGAAAACAGTCCACGGCGCCGTGACGACCGGCAGCAACTGGCGCTTCCTCAAGCTCGACGGGACGCGGGTCTTCATCGATCCGCCGGAATACTACCTGGACCAGGCCGGCAAGATCCTGGGAGTCCTCGTGTCGATTGCGGACCAGCCATGATCCCCGATGACCTCGCGTCGCCGATCAACCCGTACCTCCAGTGCTTGGGGGCCTGGTAAGATGAGCCAACGTCCCGCCGCCGACGACTTCCTGACGATCGGCCCGCGGATCCGGGTGATGCCGATCATCCACGGCTCGGGCGACTTCGCCGTCCGGGTCCGCGAGGAGCTGCTCAGCCGGCCCTACGACTGCGTGGCGATCCCGCTGCCGCCGTCGTTCCAGGATGACGTCGAGGAGGCGATCGAACGGTTGCCAGCGATCTCGATCGTCGCACAGCTCGACGCCGACCGCGACGACGCCGAGACCGGCTTCAGCTTCGTGCCGATCGACCCATGCCAGGGGGTCATCGCCGCGCTCCGGACGGCGCGGGGCGAGCGGATCGCGCGCGCGTTCATTGACATGGAGACGCCCCGGTTCGAGGCGCATCACGCCGTCTTCCCCGACCCCTACGCCCTGAAGCGCGTCAGCCCCGCCGGCTTCGCCGCGGCGGTCCTGCCGACGATCCCGCCCCCGAGGCCCGGCCAGCACGCCGCGCGGATCGCCTGGATGGCCGCGCGGCTCCGCGAGCTGGAGGCGCGGCATCGCGCGATCCTGCTCGTCTGCTCGCTCCTGGACTGGCCCTGGATCCGCGACGCCTACCGGCGCCGGCGCGACGCGGCCGAGCCCGACCCGTTCTTGGCGCCGATCCAGACCTTCGGCGTCGACCCCGCGACGCTGATCTTCGCGCTCGGCGAGCTGCCGTTCGTGACCGGCCTGTATGAGCGCGGCCGGCGCGAGCTGGAGCCCGACGACAACCTGTCGGTCGACGGCGTCAAGGAGATGGTGCTCCAGGCGCGCGACCGGCTCAAGGCGAAGCTCCCCAAGGTGGCGCAGCGGGTCACGCCCCAGTTGCTCGGGATCTATTTCCGCTACGTCCGCAACCTCTCGCTGATCGAGCGCCGGCTCACACCCGACCTCTACACGCTGGTCGTCGCCGCCCAGCAGACGGCCGGCGACGACTTCGCGCTGGCCGTCGCCGAGACGGCCCGCGAATACCCCTACGCCGAAATCGTGGGCGATGGGGGGCCGTCCGCCGTTCCCTCCGACCTGCCTGTGCTTCGGATGGGGATCGACCGTGCCGACGTCCCCGCCTGGGGCATGGCGCGGATGGTCAGCCGCCTGCCAGGCCAGGCGCTGTCGTGGCGCTCCTGCGAGCTGAGGCCGAAGCCCCCCGAGCGCGACCGAAAGCTCTGGAAGCAGCGCTGGGACCCGTACGGGATGTGCTCGTGGCCCCCGGAGGACGACCGGATCGAGAGCTTCCACCGCCACGTCCGCGACCAGGCCAAGGCGATCCTCGGCGCCGACCTGGCGCGGTCGGAGAAGTTCACCACCAGCGTGATGGACGGCATCGACATCCGCGAGACGCTCCGGAACTGGCACACCGGCGACCTCTACGTGAAGATCATCCCCCCGAGCCGGGGTACGATCGAGGTCGTGGTCTTCCTCTTCGACCTGCCGGCCGACCCGAGGGTCTACACCAGTCGCGCCACCTGGTTCGCCGAGCACCAGGAGGAATCGACGCTGGCGTTCTACGCGACCGACCACATGAAGAACCTGGTCGGCCCGGGGATCGCGCAGGCCGAGTACGGCGGCGCGCTCTTCCTGTTCCCTCCCCGGACGATCCCCGACATCTGGACCGACCCCCGGCTCGACTTCGCCGACACGCTGGAGGAGCGGCTGCTGGCGGCGGCGTTCCTGCACAGCCGCGAGCGGCACGTCGCGGTCGTCGCGCCCCGGCCGCCGCTGGCGTCGTGGCGCCGGCTGGCGCGGCGGTTCGGCCGCAAGATCGTCCCCCTGCCACTCCACCGCTTCGGCGGCCAGCTCATCGAACGGCTCCGCCGATTCCACGTCCTCAACGGCAAGGTCGTCCGGACGTACGCGGCCGACTTCATCCGTGATTCCTGAGGAAACCACGGGATATTCTCTCAATGAGTCTCAAATTTCCTAATTTCAATAGAAGTTACGCAGTTGTACAGGAAACGTACAGTAGGTGGACGGAAAACGACTTATCACTCAAACGCTATCTTGCCTATGTTCCGGTCCATCCCGCCCCTTATTCTGTACGTTAGTCAATCAAGTGCGTAACTCCTATTGAGATTTCAAATCTCCCCTTTAGATTTCCTTTCGCCTCTCCCGAACCTGCGTCGCTTGCCCCCTCCTCCGGATCACATAGCGGAGCAGTTGCAGGAAGATAAAGCCGATTAGGACGGGAGGGATGACGTAGGCGATGTAGATGGTCCAGGGGAGGCCCAGAGCGGGGCCGATTAGCGCGGCGGGGTGGCACGCCCTTCGAGGACTCAGGGCGTGCCACCCAACCCGCTCTAAACCGGCATGACTCTCGAAATGACCACTGCTGAGAACTTCTCGGCCGGTCCCGTGGTTAAGTTTGGTCCGGACCCGCGGTTTTCAGGTGGGTAAGCACCTTGGCCCCCAAAGATTGTGAAGAAAGACTCCCGATGAGAATCCCCATCCTCCGTGGCGTCATCGACCGGCGAATCCTGGTCAACTACCGCGTGGACCCCGGAGTCTTGGCGAGCCTCTTGCCCGAGCCATTCCGGCCCAAGCTCAACAACGGGTCGGGGATGGCGGGGGTGTGCCTCATCCGCCTGAAGCAGATCCGGCCTCGATTCCTTCCATCGATCTTCGGGATCGGCTCGGAGAACGCGGCCCATCGGATCGCCGTCGAATGGGACGAAGGCGGCGAGCGACGCGAGGGCGTCTTCATCCCCCGTCGAGATACGTCGTCCCGGATCAACGCGGCGGTCGGCGGGAAAGTCTTCCCCGGTGAGCATCACCACGCACGCTTTCGGGTCGAGGAGGGAGACGGTCGCTACCGGGTCGCTCTGGACAACGATGACCGTCTGACACACCTGTTGGTCGAGGGAGGTGTCGCATCA
>JAFANO010000181.1 GCA_019232645.1 Planctomycetaceae bacterium
GGGCATGACGCCTGCCGAACCTCTCAGCCTTACCTTCCGCGCCGGGCCACGCTGGCCGGCCTGGTTGTCGCGGTCTCGCTCAATAGCGGATGCATCGCGACCGGCCCCCGGCAGTGGATTCGCAACGGGTAGCCGTTCACGACCCGAGTAGCGGCTTGATGATCGATCAGGCAGCCTGAATGACGGGCTCGGAGGGGAGGAGTGAGGGGGCCGGTTGCCCGTCGAGATGGGCTTGATAGCAGCCGGTGAGATCATCCAGCACGTTAATGCCTTGCTGGCGACACGTCGCCACCACCGTCAGCATCCGCTCGACGAACCGGCTCCCCGACTCGCTGTCGGTCCCGCCGCTGAGCTTGCGGTAGATCACACCGTGCCGCAGCGCCCGCTCGGCGTCGTTGTTCGTCGGCTCCACGCCCTCGACTCGCACGAAGGTCCACAGATGGGTCTCGCCCGCCAGCAACTCCCGGCACGTCGCCGCCGTCTTGGCGCAGCCGCACGCCTCGCCCCGACGCAGGTCATCCCGGAACGAGAACCGCAGCATGGCCACGTTGCTCTGGAGGGTCGCCCGGGCCATCGTCCCGTCCCGCACCCGAGGCCACCAATCGAAGAGCCGTTCGGAGTGGCCCAGCAGGAGCCGACCGACCTCGGCCGACTCGCCGCCCCGATCGACCATCGCCTGGAAATCCCGATCGAGGTGCGTCCAGCAGAACTGCCGCCTCTTGATCCAGGCGTAGCTCTGGAACCGATCGCTGATGACCACCTTCCGGCGGTCGGTGCCGAGCAGATCCTTGGCGACCTCCGCCCCCCGGCTGGTGGCGATCGCAAAGACCGTCACCAGTCGAGTCACCGCCACCCAGAGCCACGCCTTGTCCCGGCCCTGCTTCCACGAGGTCTCGTCGATGTGCGCCGAGTCGGCATCTCGCACATACCGCCGCAACTCCTCGACCGGGGCCTCCAACTCGGCGGCGGCCTGCCGCTCCAGCCGGGAGATCATCCCGGTGGAGATCGACAGGCCGAGCAGGTCGGACGCCAGTCGGCGGATCGGTCGCTTGCCGAGGCGATCGGCCCCCGCCAGGACGCTGAGGATCGCCCGCAGCCGGGGGCCGAACGCCCCGGCGGGGGCGCCCGGCGGCGACGTGGCGCAGGTCGAGGTGCCGCAGCGAGGGCACTCCAGCCGATGCAGCCGGTACTCGTCCACCGTCGGCTCGATCGGCGGCACCTCGGCGACCTGGTGCCGCAACGGCTCGGGATCATCGCCCCGGAGATCGAGGCCGCAGCAGCGGCAGGCCGGCGGCTTGCACTCGATGACCTGACGGACTCGCTCGGGAGGGACCAGCGCCCGGGTGTGATGGCGATGGCCGGGCTGCCCGCCTCGCTTCTTGCCCGAGGCCGGTGCCGGTGGCCGGCGCTTGACCGAGGGCGGATCGGACGAGGGGGGCTTGGACGAGTTGGTGGAGTTCTTGCCGAGCCGTTCCTCCAGGTCGGCGATCCGCCGCTCGAAGGATTGGACCAGGGCCGTGACCGCCGCCTGAGCGTCGGGCGAGAGCGTATCCCAGATGGCCTGCGGGAGCGGCGGCTGATCCGTCATGCCGCCGTTGTAGCGATCTCACGACGCAAAGGCAACAGTGGGCCGTGAACGCCTACCCCTCTGGAATGCGTATTTCAGGGGTGGTGCCGCCCCCTGAGGTTGAGCTTGACGATCCGCGCGAAACGGGCCGACGACCGGCTCACGGACGCGGGGATGTACACTTCCGGCGGCGACGACTGGCCTTATCGCGTTGACGATGAAGAGCGCGACGAAAAACGATCCGACCGTCGACGGTTCCCTTGACCGGTCAACAAAGCCCTGAAATGATTTATGTGGAGGTGAGCTGGGTTCCGGGGGCACGCGCATGATCGCCTGCCTGGTCAGGACGCGGGAGTGCTTCATGGGATCGGCCAGGTGTTGACCATGCCGCTGTTCTTCGCCAGCAACGCGATGACTCCGATCGATATCATGCCAGGGTGGTTGCAAGTGCTCCCCTACGTCAACCTGATCACATGAGAGGTCGATACCTTAGG
>JAFANO010000413.1 GCA_019232645.1 Planctomycetaceae bacterium
GTCGTCGTCTCTTCTCGGGACTCCGAGAGCGAGATCCCTACTCCTCAACCCATAAGATGGGGGAAAAGGGGGAAATTTTACGTCGCGTCCGAGACGTTTCTCAGGGCAGACCGGTGGGTGGCTCCTCTGAGCGAACAAGGGATCAGGAAGACCACGTGCTTCCAGCCCAAGGGAAGGAGTCCGGAGGTGAATTGAGTCACAACTCTCAATGATCGCCGTAGCTCTGACGGTCCTCAGGTCTCGAGTTCGGTCGGCGATGCACCGAGAGCGACTGCTGGCACACTGTTTGAGACGCCCAGGGCGTATCGTGATGAGTCCTCCCAGTCATCAATTACCCACTTTGGTTAAATTGCCATAACGAACTCCAATCAAACGTCTCAAAATCCCCATCTAACCTGATATCCGCCTTTTTTCGCTCACGTCAGACAATTTTCTGTCTTCAACTGCCGAGACTGCGGAGTATCATTTTCACCCTATCACTCCGGATACGGCTTATTTTAAAATTATGTTCATTACATAAAATTAACGCAAGTTATTGTTATTCAAAACTTTAGAAATTCGAAGCGGCTTTGCGGCATGATATGCGGAAAAGACGGAATTAAACCTAAAACAAGCGAGGTGGGACAATTGACATGGCGCTGACAGTGGCCCAGACGCCTTGAATTACGGCGAAAAGCGAAACGATGTCATTCGGAGTGGCGCTCACACGAAATCGACACCACTCTCCGAATTGCTTCGGAGCGATCTCCCCTGGGTTTTCCAGCATGAAACCCGCTGACAGCCCTATATCAAAACCTCGATCTCGCTTGTTTAAGGGTTAACGAGCGCCGAGATTTCGTCAACGAACAACCGTTCCAGTTTGCGTGGGACACGACCGAGAGTGCCGATCAGCAATCTCGAATCCGAAATCTCGAATCGATGTCCCACTCTTTTTCGATCCGGGACCGCCCGAGGGCGGCCACGACTCCCCGCCCCCGCGAGACCATCACCTCCCCGTCGAGGAGACGACTCATGGCCAACATTCCCGCACCGGCGGCGACTCGCGACGGCGACCCCGAGCCGGCCGTGCCGACCGTCGGCCAGTACCTGATCGACCGCCTGCGCGCGCTGGGGGTCGCGCACGTCTTCGGGATCCCCGGCGACTACGTGCTGACGCTCTACAAGATGATCGACACCAGCCCGATCCGGATCGTGGGCATGACCCGCGAGGATAACGCCGGGTTCGCCGCCGACGCCTATGCCCGGCTGCACGGGCTGGGGTGCGTCTGCGTCACCTACTGCGCGGGCGGGCTGAGCCTGTGCAACAGCATCGCCGGCGCCTATGCCGAGAAGTCGCCGGTGATCGTCCTGAGCGGCGCGCCGGGGGTCTCCGAGCGCGCGCGGAACCCGCTGCTGCACCACAAGGTCAAGGGGTTCGAGACGCAGTTCGAGGTCTTCGAGAAGATCACCGTCGCCTCGACCGTGCTCGACGACCCGCTGACCGCGTTCGACGAGATCGACCGGGTGCTCGAGGCGGCGGCCCGCTACAAGCGGCCGGTCTACATCGAGGTCCCCCGCGACCAGGTCCTGGCGCGGCAGGTCACGCCGCACCGCACGCCCCGCGGGCTGCCCCCGAGCGACCCCGACGCGCTCCGCGAGGCGCTGGACGAGGCGTCGGCGATGCTGACCGCCGCCCGGACGCCGATGATCCTGGCCGACGTCGAGGTCCACCGCTTCGGCCTCCAGGACGAGCTGCTCGCCCTGGCCGAGCAGACCGGCATGCCGATCGCCACGACCATCCTGGGCAAGAGCGTGATCTCCGAGGGGCACCCGCTCTTCGCCGGTGTCTACGAGGGGGCGATGGGCCGGCCCGAGGTGACCGATGGCGTCGAGCAGGCCGACTGCCTCCTGATGCTCGGCTGCTTCCTGACCGACATCAACCTCGGGATCTTCACCGCCAAGCTCGAGCCCGCGCGCTGCATCAACGCCACCAGCGAGGACCTGAGGATCCGGCACCACCACTACAGCGACGTCCGGCTCGACGACTTCATCCGGGGGCTGACGGAGCGCCGGCTGAAGGTGGCCCGGACGCCGATCCCGCCCCGCCCCGACGCTTTCGCGTGCGCCTGGGTCGCCCAGCCCGAGGCGCCGATCACCTCGTGCCGGCTGTTCGCGCGGCTCAACCGGATGGTCGACGCCAAGATGACGGTGATCGCCGACATCGGCGACGCACTCTTCGGCGCCGCCGACATGGCGATGAGCCGCCAGACCGAGTTCATCAGCCCGGCCTATTACACGTCGATGGGGTT
>JAFANO010000420.1 GCA_019232645.1 Planctomycetaceae bacterium
TGCGTCTCCTCTCGGACCTCTAGATCCATTATGCACCTGGTCCGATCTTGGGGCGCACTACGAACCTTGACATCACAGCGACGTCGTTCGCTCGTGAGAATTGAATCCATTTATTTAAATATTATTATTTTTATATAGATTCAAAATATTTCGGTATCGCTACGGTAACCCAGGGCGATTACTATCGCCCAGATACAGTTTCTATGGCTAGAATTTGTTCCGAATCGGCCTTGATGCTCCAACCCGGGGAGAATGAATAAATCAGATCCTATTTTAGAGTAGATTCGAATCTATATTAAAAATTATAAATATTTTAAATAATAATAAATTATGAGATTATTTAACGATCTTCAAAGGGGTGGAAGCGCATCTTACACCCGAATCAAATGCCGGCCGAACTTCGCGCTTGCGTCGTGGCAAACCGGGCCTTACAACAAGAAACCTTGGCTCATGTGCCCAGATTGGTAAACTCCTGCAGTGCAGACCGTCCCGATGCAGTTCGCAACGTCTTGATTTCCAATGACTTCCGTCAATGTCCGCGCAGCGGACGCGACAAGAGTGGTGTTCCACAACCAAGTCTGGGCACATGAACCGAAGACGTCTCGTGACGCACCACGAGAGTTCATGTGCGAGAGAGCCGGAAGGTTGGCCGGGGCCGGGCGCAGCCCGCCCCGGGATCGAGGGCCAAGACACCGGGGCAAGTCGTGCCCGGCCCCGGCCACGAGGAATCGAGAGGGTCCCCCAGGTCCGTCGGATCCCCCGACAGTGATCGGGGTCGCGAGGCGGTTCCGAGTCGCCGAGGCGGGAGAGAGGGACGGATGAGCGATCAGCCACTGGCCGCGCGGGTCCGCGCGGCCCTCGACGCCGGTGAGGGCATTCTTCGACTGGCCCCGACCTGGGTGCCACGTTCCTTCCTGATGCCGGGCGGCCGGCTCAAGCTCGCCCCCCAGGACCTGTACGCGCTGGGCATCCATCGCGGCGGGATCGACGAGCGCTGGCTCGCCTCGACCACGCCCGCCGCCAATGAGGGCGCGCCCCCCGACGAGGGGCTCAGCTATATCATCCACGACGGCGATCGGTTCACCCTCAAGGACGCCATCGACCTGAACGGCCCCGAGATGATCGGCGCCCGGATCTGGGACACCTACACGCGCTGGCCGGTCTTCAGCAAGCTCTTCGACAACCTCGGCCCGATCCCGCATCACATGCACCAGAACGCCGAGCAGGCGGCCAAGCTGGGACGTGAAGGGAAGCCCGAGAGCTACTACTTCCCCCCCCAGCTCAACTGGACCGGCAACCATTTCCCCTACTCCTTCATGGGCCTGGAGCCCGGGACGACCAAGGCCGACATCCGCCGCTGCCTGGAGCGTTGGGAGGAGGGGGATAATGGTATCCTCGACTGCTCGAAGGCCTACCGCCTCAAACCCGGCACCGGCTGGCTGATCCCCCCATGCGTCCTGCATGCCCCCGGCTCGCTCGTGACGTACGAGCCCCAGTGGGGCTCCGACGTCTTCGCCATGTACCAGTCGATGGTCGAAGGCCGGCGCGTCCCCTGGAGCCTGCTCGTCAAGGACGTCCCCGAGGACAAGCACCACGACCTCGACTACTTGGTCGACCAGCTCGACTGGGAGCGGAACGTCGATCCCGAGTTCAAGACTCACAACTACCTCGAGCCGATTGTCCATGCGGGCTCGGTGGAGGAGGGCTTTGTCGACCGCTGGATCGTTTACGGCAAGGTGGACGGCCGGGACCTCTTCAGCGCCCGCGAGCTGACGGTCTACCCCGGCCGCTCCGTCACCATCAAGGACGACGGCGCCTCTGGCCTGATCGTCACCCAGGGCCGAGGCTCGATCGGCGAGCTCGAAGTCGATTGCCCGGTCTACATCCGCCACGGCGAGGTGACCCGGGATGAGGTGTTCGTCACCGACAAGCGGGCGAAGGAGGGGGTCACCTTCAAGAACACGGGCACCGAGGTCTTCGTGAGTCTCCGCTACTTCGGGCCGGACGTCCATCCCAACGCGCCGGCGGTCGGCGACCAGCGCAAAGTGTCGTGAGCGATCCGTCGAGACGGCAAGCCTCCCCGGAGTGCGGCGATGACGTTCGAGCAGGTCGCTTCCTCCAATCACCCGCCCCGCGGACCTTCCCCCCGACGACACGCCCGTACTTCGCCCGGGACCATCAGGTCCGCCAGGTCGAGGCACTCGTCCGGAGGCTCATCCGCGTCCCTTCCGAGGGCGACTGACCTGGGGACCATGTGTCGCGTGAGCCGCCGGGCATCGCCCAGCGTCGATCGATGCTTTAATGGGCGGTACCTACCATGGAGGATTCGATCATGAGCGGCAGCCATCCCAACACTTTTCCGAAATTGCACAATGCCGCTTGGCCCGGCGTGGTCGGCAAGGGCGATGGGTCGGAACCGCCGATCGACCTGGACACGATGCTCGACCTGACCGCCGGGGCCGAGGTCGACGGCGTCAAGTTCGACGGCTTCGACCTGTTCCTCCACGACCCGCACATCAACATCGATGCGACCGATGACGAGCTCAAGGCGCTGGCCGATCGGGCCTCCTCGCGCGGGCTGACGATCGGCTCGGTGGTCGCGCCGGTCTGGCCGCCGACCGGCGGCGGCTCGGCCATGGACCAGGGGGAGGGCCGCGAGAAGTTCCTCGAGCAGGTCCGCAAGGGCTGCCGGATCGCCAAGACCCTGCGCGAGATCGGGGTGCGGCCGCACGGGATCGTCCGCTTCGACTCGGCGTGCGGCGTGGGCGAATGGGCCGCCGACCCCGAGGGGGGCCAGCGGAAGATCGCCGAGACCTTCAAGGAAGCCGCCAAGATCGCCCGCGACTCCGGCGAGCGCCTGGCCGCCGAGGGGGAGATCTGCTGGGGCGGCATGCACTCCTGGAGGAAGATGGTCGACTTGCTCGAGCGCGTGGGCGAGCCGGAGACGGTCGGCTTCCAGGCCGACATGGCGCACACGCTTCTCTACTTGCTCGGCTACAACGCCCCCGAGGACCGGATGCTGCCCGAGAACTTCTCGTGGTCCGACCGCGCCGCCCTCGACGCCGCGTACCGGAAGATGACCGACGCCCTCCGGCCCTGGACGATCGACTTCCACGTCGCGCAAAACGACGCGACGGTCCACGGGACCGGCTCGCACGACAAGACCGGCCGCCACTGTCTGCCCTTCGATCCCAACGGCAAGCTCGACATCGTCAAGCACGCCGGTTATTGGCTGCGCGACGAGAAGGGCGAGCTTACGAAGACCATGCGCCATATCTGCTGGGACGGCTGCATGTTCCCCAACGCCGTCATGATGAAGCCGCAGACCTGGAACGACATCCTCGCCACCATGATCGCCGTCCGCGACGCGCACGGCTGGACCGAGT
>JAFANO010000467.1 GCA_019232645.1 Planctomycetaceae bacterium
AGTCGAGATTGCCGAGTTTTCCAGGTTTCTCTGGGCAATCGGGCTCCGAGAAAGGGCAAAAGTCGAGTTCAGCGGCTTGCCGGATTGGGGGCGCGTGGAGGGGAAGGGAGGGGGGAGGTCGCCGGGACCGGCCGTGGCGAGGGGCCGGGCGAGACGAGATGGGATGGGGTCGATCGTCCCGCCTGGCGAGGGTCATCATGCGCCGCTGGTCACTGGCGTCTCCTGGCGGTCCTGCCCGTCCGTGTTCAGGCCGCCGAGCAGGTCGGCGCCGAGGGCCGTCTCGCCGTGCTGGCTGAGGTCCAGGCCGGCGACTTCCTGCTCCTCGGTGACGCGGAGCGGGATGATCAGGTCGGTGAGCTTGTAGCAGACCCACGAGCCGAAGAAGGTATACGAGCCCACGATCACCAGGGCGAGCAGGTGATAGAGGAAGGTGGTCGTGTGGCCCGAGGTCAGACCCACGCCCTTGGCGAAGATGCCGGTGCAGACCATGCCCACCATACCGCCGACGCCGTGGCAGGGGAACACGTCGAGCGTGTCATCCAGGTCCGACCTGGTCCGCCAGTGCACCGCCAGATTGCTGACGACGCTCGCGACGAGGCCGATAACGATGCTTTCGCGGACGGAGACGAAACCGGCCGCGGGGGTGATGGCCACGAGCCCCACGACGGCCCCGATGCAGGCGCCGAGGGCCGACGGCTTCTTGCCCCGCATCCAGTCGAAGAACATCCAGCCCAGCATCGCCGCCGCCGACGCCGTGTTGGTGGTCGCGAAGGCGAGGGTCGCGGTCCCCGAGGCCGCCCCTGCCGAGCCGGCGTTGAACCCGAACCAGCCGAACCAGAGCATGCCCGTCCCCAGGAGCACGAACGGGACGTTCGCCGGCACGTGCAACTCCCTGGCCACATGGCTCTTGCGGCGCCCCAGGACGAGCGCCCCGGCCAGGGCGGCGAAGCCCGCCGACATGTGCACGACCGTGCCGCCGGCGAAGTCGAGCACGCCCCACTTGTGCAGGAACCCGTCGGGATGCCACGTCCAGTGCGCCAGCGGCGAATAGATCAGCAGGCTGAACAAGACGATGAACATCAGGTACGACGAGAACCGCACCCGCTCGGCGAACGAGCCCGTGATCAGCGCCGGGGTGATGATCGCGAACTTCAACTGGAAGAACGCGTAGATCATCAGCGGGACGGTCGCCGAGAGCTGCGGGTGCGTCGCCTCGCCGACGCCGTCGAACAGGAAGAAGGTGAGCGGATTGCCGACCATCCCCCCGATGCTCTCGCCGAAGGCCAGGCTGAAGCCGACGAGGACCCAGACGAGGCTGATGACCCCCAGCGCGACGACGCTCTGGAGCATCGTCGAGACGACGTTCTTGAAGCTCACCATGCCGCCATAGAAGAACGACAGGCCCGGGGTCATGAGCAGGACGAGGGCCGAGGCGGTGATCATCCACGCCACGTCGCCCGAGTTGATGGGCCCCCCCGCGGGCCCCGCCGAGGGCCGTCCTTTGAGGAACAGGGCCGCCAGGGCGAGGACGACCAGCAAGATGAACGGGACGGGTGTTGCGCGCTTCATGAGCACTCCTGTCGAGAGAAAAGGCAATAGGGTCAGCCTCGTCCGGCCAAGAGCCCGGGGGATCGATCACGCAGAGGCCCAGGCGACTTTGCTTAAGGCAAGCTGAGCCAATCGCTTGGATTGTGACCCGGGGTCGCTCCTGAGAGGGGAGGGGGGGTTGAGAATTGACGACCTGATCGGTGAAAAGCATAAGCCGGACCAGGCCGAGAATGGGGTGTGCCTTGGGCGCATGGCAGGGCGGCTTGGTCTCGGGGCCGACGCTCCCGGCCGGGCAGTCGATCGACACGACCACCAGCGGCGGGGAGCTCATCTTTCACGTCTTCGGTGCCCTGGCCGAGTTCGAGCGGGACCTGATCCGCGAGCGGACCCAAGCGGGCCTCCAGGCCGCACGGGCTCGGGGACGCCAGGGCGGTCGGCCGCGGTCGCTCGACGCGACGAAGCTCGCCCAGGCCCGGTCGCTGCATAAGGACCCGGTCAACACGATCGCGGACATCTGCGCCACGTTGGGGATCTCCCAGGCGACGTTCTATCGGCACCTGGCCTCGCCGGATGAAAAAGCCGCAGCCGATTGTCACCGCGAGGAGTCGCTCCGCGCGGCACGTGGGTCGGTGAACCGATCCTGCCCTGGCCGACCACGGGCGAATGGTGCCAAATAGCTCCAAAGAAACGCTGCCAGACAGCAGTTCTCCCGCACTTTGGATTGCAGGAGATTTCGTGGATGGACTCAACTCGAGAAGGTCCTGTTTTCTTCGAAAGTGCGGGAGAACCCAAATAGCTCTGAACCTTCAACAGGGGTGAATCAATGCGGTCATCAGCAATCGGCCATCCATGCCGTGGTCAGGATGAGTCGCGGCCCACCTTCGTGGCCGCCAACTTCAGCTCATCTTGAAATGCCCGGTGGCGGGGGAACCGCGTGCGCATCCGCTCGAGGAGCCTGGCGGCTGACTCGGGCTGGCGGCGGAGCCGGAGGACCTCCGCGCAGGCCGCCGTGAGCACCGCCGCCTTGTCGTAGCTCTTGCGGCGGAGTTTCTCGACAATCGCGCAGACCCGCCGCTCGCCCACCTCGACGCACCACGACAAGAGCGACTCGGCCTGGGCCTGTCCCAACCGGACCCGCGACATCACTTCCCGATAGACCGACTTCAGACGCTTCTGATGCTCGGGTTTCTCATCATATCGTCCTTGCTCAAGGCGTCGA
>JAFANO010000554.1 GCA_019232645.1 Planctomycetaceae bacterium
CGGTTGGCGACCTCCTGGAGGCTGGCCAGGGTGATCTCCTTGGTCCGCTCGTCCATGTCGGTGCGGGCCTCGACCTGCTTGACCTGGTCGTCGAGCCGCTTCTGGGCCGCCTTGAGCTCGTCCTTGGCGGCGTCCTCGGCGGCCTTCGTCTCCTGGTTGCGCCGGTCGATGAACTCCCGCGACTCGGCCTCGATTCGCTCGAGCGTCCGGTGCCAGAGCCGTCGCTTGCGGAGGGCGACGAACGCGTCGTCGCCGGCCAGCACGTCGACGCAGTTGAGCACGAAGGTCACGTTGTCGAAGTCGAGGTTCTCAACCTTCTGCCGGCGGAGCTCGAAGAACTCCTCGGAGATCAGGTCGAGGTCGGCGATGGCGATGGCGTGGATCTCGGCCGGCTTGGCGGCGGCTTTCTTCTCCGCCTCTTTCTCCTTGGCCTGGTCCTTCTCCTTCTCTTGATCCTTGCCCTTCTCCGGCGCCGAGGCGGGCCGGCCCTGGACCCGGGCGGCGAGCGTGTAGGCCTTGCCGGTCTGGAACCGCATGGGGTTGCGGTTGAGGCCGATGTTGCCGAGGAAGCCCGGCTGGGTGATCTCGCTCCAGGCCACCGTGCCGCCGTACCTGTTGGTGCGCAGCAGCGGCGTGAACTCGGGGCCGGGCCCGCCCCGCGACTGGAGCATGCCCGGGAAGAGCATGACCAGCTCTTGCAGGCCCTTGGTGGCGACCTGTTCGGAGTTGAAGGCGTCCTCGGCGCTGGTGCGGCTCACGAAGACGAACTCGGGCGGCAGGTCGGGGCGCTTCTGGAGCGGGTTGTACGGATTCCAGACGATCTCGCTCGTCGGCCATTCGATGCCGAGCAGCTCGAGCAGCGGGCGGAGGTCCCCCTTGGGCTCGGGGGGCGGGCCGCCGCCGAACGGCCCGCCGGCGGGCATCCGGGGCACCTCGGGCGCGATCTGGATGTTCTCGTAGGGCAGCGGGTCGAGGAACAGGAGCGTCGGGCCACCCTGGCGCACGTACGCCGTGAGGTTCTCGATCTGCTTCTGCGTCAGCGACGACGGCTGCGCCACGAGGAGCACGTCGAGGTCGGACGGCACCGGTGAATCGGGCGCGACCGAGCTGACGTCGTACTGCTTCTTGAGCTCGGTGACGATCGACCACTCGGGGTTCTGGTTGAAGGTCCGCATGTCGAACCCGCCCATCAGCTTGGCGTCGGTGTTCAGGATGCCGACCTTCTTCCGGCCGGTCCGCGAGACGACGCGGAGCGAGCGGGTCAGCTCGTACTCGACGGGCAGGCCGCGGTCGAAGAACGGGATGACGACCTCCTCCAGGCCCGAGGTGCAGGCGACCCCCAGGATGATCTCGGAGAGCGACTGCCGCGCCTCGTCCGAGGTCAAGACGCGTCGGGGCGCGATCCCGAACCGCTTCTCGGCGTCCCGCGCCGCGGGCGAGTAGAGCTCGGCCTCGACCAGGTTCAGGCGGACCCGGTCGCCCCCCCACGCGGCGTATTCCTTCAGCAGGCCGATCAGGTCGTCGCGGGTCTCGACGTACTCGCGGGGCACCTCGGGGCTGTAATACGCCTGGATGAAGACCGGCCGATCCTTGGGGATCTGGCGGATGGCGGCGATCGTCTCGCTCGAGAGCGTGTGGACCCGCTCGGCGCTGATGTCCCAGCGCAGGCCCAGGCGGCCGACCAGGACGTTGAGGCTCGCCAGGGCCACGATGACCGACGCGACGCGGACCAGCGAGTACACCCAGAGCCCCCTGCTCCGCTCGCCGCCGGCCCAGTGCCGCCGGCCGAGGAGCACCATGTTCACGTAGAGCATCCCGGCCGCCAGCGACACGAAGTAGAACAGCCCGGAGAGGGTCACCACCCCCGTCCCGAAGTCCTGGAACTGCGCGGGGATCGACAGGTCCTCGAACTGCCGCCGCGCCGCCTGGCCCAGGGGCGAGCCGATCGGCCCGAGGAAGATCGGCACGGCCGAGAACAGCGCCCCCAGGATGAACGCCACCGTCGCGTTCGACGACAGCAGCGACGCCACCATCCCGACGGCGATCAAGAGGACCCCCATCAGCCAGTAGCCGAGATAGGTCGCGAACATCACCCCCGGGTCGGGCGAGCCCAGCCAGAGGAGGATCGCCCAGTGGCTCAGCGAGAACACCAGCGCCACCGTGTAGATCCCCAGCGCCGCCAGGTACTTGCCCAGGACCACGTCCACGTCGTGCGCCGGCAGGGTGAAGAGCAATTCATCGGTCCCGAACCGGCGCTCCTCGGCCCACGAGGTCATCGTGATCGCCGGGATGAAGAACAGCAGCAGGTAGGGCATCCACTCGTTCAGCGATGCGAGGTTCGCCAGGTTGTTGGCGAAGAAGATCGGCTGCCAGAACGCCGCCCACGAGCTGACGAAGACGAACAGCGTGATGAAGACGTAGCCCGCCGGGTTGCTGAAGTAGCTGAAGAAGTTCCGCTTGAACACCGTCGCGATGACGCCCGGGCGGAACGGCAGCGCGCGGCCCTCGCCGGCGGACGTCCCCCTGCGGGCCGGGCTGGTCGATTTCTCTTGGAGAGTGGTCACCTTGACAATCCCTCGGTGCGGGTATTGCGTGCGTTACCCATGTCTTACGGGGCGCGTCCGCGTGCCGATCTCCCGGCCCCGTGGACCCCGCGCAGCGACTCAAACGGGCTGTTCCGTCAGGCGATGGAACTGGTCTTCGAGCGACCGGCCCTCGGCCCGGAGCTCGGCGGGCGGGCCGTCGAAGACGATCTTGCCGTCGTGGATGAACAGGACACGGTCGGCGACGGGCTCGACCTCCTGGAGGATGTGGGTCGAGACCATGACCGTCTTGGACTTGCCCAGCTCGCGGATCAGCTTGCGGACGCCCCGGATCTGATTCGGGTCGAGGCCGCTGGTCGGCTCGTCCATGATCAGGACCTCGGGGTCGTGCAAGAGCGCCTGCGCCATCGAGACCCGCTGGCGGTAGCCCTTCGACAGCTTGCCGATCGGCTTGTACGCGACCGACTCGAGCGCGCACTGACCCAGGACGGCGTCGATCCGGCCCCGCAGCGCGCCGCCGGCGAGCCCGCGGGCCTCGCCGAAGAACTGGAGCAGGCCGTGCGGGGTCATGTCGGGATAGAGGGGGCCGTTCTCGGGGAGGTAGCCCAGGTGCCGCGCCGCCTCGATCCGGTCGGCCTGGACGTCGATGCCGGCGATCCGCGCGGTGCCATGGGTCGGGGCGATGAACCCGGTCAAGAGCCGCATCGTGGTCGTCTTGCCCGCCCCGTTGGGACCCAGGAAGGCCACGACCTGACCGCGCGGGATCGAGAAGGTCACGTCGCGGACCGCCATGAATTTTCCGAACTGCTTGCTCAGCCCTCGGGCCTCGATCATCACGGGCGTGGACATGCCATCGATATCCTCATCATTCCCTCGGTGAGTGCGCTCCCTCGTCGGTCCCCGGGCTCCGAAGGTCAGGGGGCCGTCGTCACGACCGGAACGCCTTTTGCGACTCCTCGATCCCTCCCGGATCGAGGCGCGCTCGATCGTCTCATTATGCGCAGGCGTGAAACCCGATGCAACCATCAGGACCGACGGGGCAGGGCCGCAGGGCCGTTTCCTTGTGAGATTAAATTGACGCGATCTCCAGCGACTTATCCGGAGGGCACACGTCCCGCCGCGTCGCGGCCGTCGCATCTTTGCGGCCCAAGCATTGAAACACGACGATGGGGATGGTTCTCCGGATGGCGATCACCTCCGGCGCCGATCCGTTCTGGAGCGCGCCGGCATCCTCTCCGAGCGTCCCGTCGCGCACGCCGAGCCGGCCGTTCTCGTTCCCCCAGAGGTCGCGGATCCGTCCCAGTTCCGTTGGGTGGGCACCACCCAACATCCACGATTAATTATGGTGGGCGGCGACCACCCTACGACTCCTTGTGGTCGTCGGTCTTGGCATCCACCCGCAGTGGACCCAGGACGGCTCGAACGTCGGAGGCAGAGGCGGCCACCACGTGGGGATGGTGGGAGTACCGCGTACGCGCGCTGCTCTCAAGGTGCCGAAAGGGGCGCGCTCGTTCTGCGGCGATTTCGGCACGAGGTCGCCGTCCGCACCACCGCGTGACATCGGGCTCGGCGGCCAGGACGGCCCTTCTCGACAGGTGCCTTGGCATCGCGTGCGGTCGGCTCGGCCGGCCGGTCCGCCAGCGGATTGGGTTCGGTCGGTGCGAACACTAAGGGCTTGCGCAGAAATAACCTTTACACATTGACTCCAGCGTATGCGTTCCTGCTCGGCGACGGAAGTATCATCTTCGATGTCGAGCCCTTGCGGGAATTGTAAAGGTTATTTCTGCGCAAGCACTAAGACTTCACGGAAGAGACTTGCGCCTCGGCATTGGCTTCGGTCGGCGCAATTGCTTCGGCCGCCGGGGGGCCCAGCTTGGGGCCCTCGACGCGGCGCAGCGACGGTGGCCCAAGCTGAACCTCCCTCGGCGCGGCGGGCCACGCCACCGACCCGACCGCCGCGATGGGGGATGCGATCGGCGCCGGATCCGCCGTCGTGGCCCGGATGTCCACCGCGGTATTGGGTCCGCTTGTTGCCACCCCATCCGCCGTCGTGAACAGGACTTGTGCCTTGACATTGGGTTCGGTCGGCGCGAACGGGTCGGCTTCGACATCGGGTTCGGTCGGCGCCACCACTGCGGCCGAATGAGCCGGCCCGCCGGCTTGCCGAAAGGCCCGAACCTCGACACGTCCGTCGTCCTGGACGCGGCGGACCCCTGTAGGGGCGCTGGGTGGTGGAGACGTCTCCGTCTCGCCCCGGAACTCCCCGACCCGACCCTGTTCCGCCGTGGGTGCCACTCCTCGACCTCCTCGATCGCTAGGGAGGGCCGCGGCGGGGAAAGTCCCGGCGTCACAACGCCCCCGAGTCACCCTCCATAATCTGCCGGAATCCCGAGACGCCGCAAGGCCCCCGAACTGATGATCGATCGAGGGGGCCAGGAGAGACATGGGCGCGGCGCTCGAGGATGCCGCCCCCGAGCCGCGCGCCCACGTTGGGCCTGTGCGGGACCATCCGGCGGAATCCGTCCGGCATCCGACGGTCGAGTGCGCGCCGTGCCCGATCTGAGCTTCATCCGAGATGCCAATGAACTGAGGTGGTTCGCCTCAGGGGTATCATCGGGCCAACGCCTCGAGCGATCCTCGGATTCTCCGTGGGGTGCGCACGGCGCGTGAAGTGCGCCCCTGGGATTGGACCAGTACGATAGTCAATACTGGCATGCTTAGCGAAAGCTCATCGGACGCCGAGGCCCCGGCAAGTCGATTGGAAGTCCGGCCTTCCGCCCGGACCCACCCCGGTGGTTCGAATCGGTCCGTCGGGCCGACTCCCCACCGCGCGAAGGAGCCACCCTGGCGAAGCCATCGACCTCCGTCGCCCTGGCGATGCCGCCTTCGGGGCCCTCCTCAGGATGGCAGGCCGCGGCCGGACGGCCCGCCGGAGCGGGCCTCGTCTCCGTCGAGCGACGAGCGGGCGACGCCCCGGCCGGCAGGACCACGTCCGGGACTGCTCCCGGGGCCGGGCTCTCCCGGCCGCGGGTCACGAATCCGCGGAGGTATGCGTCCCGTCCAACCCCCTCTACGTCGGCTCTCGCTCTGAGACCCTGGCGAGCATACCATAACCAGAGCCCTCAAGCGGTCCAATCCCAGGGGTGCATCTCATTCAATGACCGCTACCCCTTGGAAGGGTACCGGCAGTTGGCGGGTCGGGAGGAGGAGATCTGGGCCGAGCGGAAGCGGAGACTGGCGGAGGCAGAGGCGCGGCGCCGGGCCGCGCGGGCCGCCGGCGACCGCGAGTGCGCCGCCGCGGCCGTGAATTGCCCGAGGGCCGTGGCCCGGAGTAGACTGGAGAGACTTGGGCGTAGGATCGGGCAACGCGGGGACGCGATCCGAGCGCCGACCCAGGGGCCAAGACCGGGGTGGGCGGCACGATGCCGCCCCTCGGCATCCCGGGATCGGCCGGAAAGCGATAAATCCATTTACAGTTCTTTGCATCACCGGCCAGCTTGGCGAGCAAGGTCGTTCTTCCAGCCCTTTGGAGTCGTCCGCATGAATCTGTTAAGCTGTCGCCAGATACGGAGTTACCAATTCTCCGCGGAGGCGGCAGCGATGATCCTCAGCGACGTCTTCGAGCGGTTCTCCCAGGATGCTCCCTTGTCCGTCATGGCCCAAGGGATCATGGAGAACGCCCTGAACCCCCAGTTCCTCGATCAACTCTTCGACGACGTCGCGGAGAAGCAGTTCACCCACAAGCTCCTCTTCGCCACGATCGTCGACCTGATGAGCGTGGTGGTTTGCCGCATCCGGCCCGCGATCCACGCGGCCTTTCAGGCGCGGGCTGAGACGGTCGGGGCCACCATCGACGCCGTGTCCGACAAGCTCGACGGCACCGAACCCGCGGTGTCGGCCGCGCTGGTCCATTCGGTGGCCGCGCGGTTGGCCCCGGTCATCGACGCGATGAAGGGCGCCCGGCCGGACTGGTGGCCTGGTTATCGCGCCCGGATCCTCGACGGCAACCATCTCCCCGGGTCCGAGCACCGGCTCAAGGAGTTGCGGACGATCGGCGCCGGGGCCGTGCCCGGTCATGCGCTGGTCGTGCTCGACCCCCGGCTGATGTTGGCCACCGACGTGATCCTGTGCGAAGACGGTCATGCGCAGGAGCGGTCGCTGCTGGACCAAGTCTTGGAGATCGTCGCGGCCAAGGACCTCTGGATCGCCGACCGCAACTCTTGCACGACGGACTTCCTCTTCGGGATCGCCCGCCGCCGTGCCTTCTTCGTGATCCGACAACCTGCCTCGACGCTGCACGGGGAGTTCGTCGGGAAGCGGCGCGGCTGCGGCCGGATCGACACGGGCAAGGTCTTCGAGCAAACGATCCGAGCCAAGAACGAGGCGGGCGAGATCCTGATGCTGCGGCGGATCACGGTGCTCCTGGACCAGCCGACACGGGACGGGGAGACCGCGATCCACCTGCTGACCAACGTGCCGGCCAAGGATGCCCGCGCCAAGGTCATCGCTGATCTGTACCGGCGACGCTGGACGATCGAGACCGCGTTCCAAGAATTGGAGGCGAGGTTCAAAGGCGAGGTCAACACCTTGGGATATCCCAAGGCGGCACTGTTCGCCTTCTGCGTGGCGCTGGTGGCCTACAACGTGCTGAGCACGCTCAAGGCGGCGTTGCGGTCGGTCCCCGGCGAGGAGGAGGTGGCGGAGGAGGTCTCGGGCTCTTACATGGCCGACGAGATCCAGATGACCCATCGGGGCATGATGATCGCGATCCCTGAAGACGAATGGGTGGTGTTTCACGACCTGCCCCCTGTGGAGTTGGCCGGCTTCTTGGTCCGGCTGGCGCAGTCGGTTTCCCTGCTGAAGTTGCGCAAGCACCCGCGCGGTCCGAAGAAGCCGACGCCCAAGAAACAGAGCGGGGCCAAGATCAAACACGTCGCCACCGCGAAGATCCTGAAAGCTCGTCAAGCGTGTACAAAATGATGCCTCCAAAGGGCTGGGTCGTTCTTCCCAGTCACGCTGAACCAGCACACCTGGATCGCCGGTCGATGCAAGCCGAGTCCGGGGTTCAACCGGACCGCTCCACATGAGTGCCGCGAAGGCCGAGGTCTGAGGGCCGGCCGGCTCAGGAGGCCGGCGACGCCCCCCCGGTCGAGGAGCCTTCGCTGGCGGCCCTCGCCTGATCCGATCGAGTCGCCCGTTCCCCTGCCAACGACGTCATCCGACACCGACCGGCACGCGGCCCGGGGCACACCTCCCGAGGGAGGCCGTCATGTCCGACCCCCGAGACCCGGAGGAGTTCGGCGCCTACCGTGACTACCTGATGGCATTGGCCCGGGCGCAGG
>JAFANO010000570.1 GCA_019232645.1 Planctomycetaceae bacterium
GTAGTCAGAGCGGTGAGTCTATCAGGTACTTCTCCATGGAGTAATGATCATGCGAATTCGTCGCACGGCTCTCCTGCTGCTGATTCTCTTGATCGGATTCCCGGTCGCCGCAGCCTATCTGCAATGGGCCGTGTTCGGCCTGCCGCCAGTGCCGGCCAGCCCTCAAGTGGTCTCCGAGGCCGCCACGCCCCACGGCTTCCCGGCGTGGCTCCGGATCACCCATTACGTCAACTTCCTGTTCCTCATCCTGCTCGTCCGCAGCGGCCTGCAGATCCTCCTGGACCACCCTCGGCTGTACTGGAACGTCCACTGCACGCCCGGCACCGAGTGGCTGCGGCTGACGCCGATCGACGTGCCGAAGGACCGCGTCTGGACGGCCAACGACGACAACCGCTACCTCTCTCCCTGGATCGGCCTGCCCGGCTACCGGCACACCGTCGGCATGGCCCGGCACTGGCACTTCCTGAGCGTGCTGTTCTGGGTGGGCAACGGCCTGGTCTTCGTAGCCCTGCTCTTCGGGACCGGGCAATGGAGGCGGCTGGTGCCGACCTCCTGGTCGGTCGTGCATGATGCCTGGGCCGTCTTCGTCCATTATGCCACGTTCCACCTGCCGCCCGAACCGAACGGGTTCTACCGCTACAACGCCCTCCAGCAGTTGTCCTACTTCGCGGTGGTTTTCCTCCTGGCCCCCCTGGCGATCCTGACCGGGCCCTCGATGTCGCCGGCCCTGACCAATCGATTCGCGTGGTATCCGAAGCTGGCCGGCAACCGCCAGATCGGCCGGTCACTCCACTTCCTCATCATGTGCGCCTTCGTCGCCTTCCTCATCGGCCATGTGACCATGGTGGCCCTCACCGGGCTCATGCGGAACATGAACCATATCGTGCGCGGCACGGACGATACCGGCCCGCTCGGGCTGTACCTGGGCCTGGTGGGCCTCGGCGTGGTCGTGGCGCTCAACGCGCTGGCCAACGGGATGTCGTGGTGGTATCCCCGGACCATCCAGCATATCGCTCGGGCGATCGTCACGCCCGTCATGGAGCTCCTGCTCAATCGCGCCGTTCCGGTCGCGGAGTTCCGCCGCGAGGACATCTCGCCCTTCTTCTGGCCGAACGGCAAGGTGCCCACCAGCGACGAATGGACGACCCTCGCCGCCCATGACTTCAGGGACTACCGCCTCAGGGTCTCCGGCCTGGTGGAGAACCCGGTCGAGCTGTCGCTGGACGAGATCCGGGCGATGGGCAAGAAGACCCAGATCACGCTGCACCACTGCATTCAGGGCTGGTCGGGCATCGCCGAGTGGGGCGGGCTTCCCATGGCGGAGCTGATCAAGCTGGTCCGGCCGAAGCCGGAGGCGCGGGTGGCCGCGTTCTACTCGTTCGGCGAAGGCCTGGGGGGGGGCCAGTACTACGACTGCCACTCGCTGGAGAACCTCATGCACCCCCAGACGTTGCTGGCCTACGAGATGAACGGCAAGCCGCTCAAGACGCTGTACGGGCCGCCCCTGCGGCTGCGGGTCGAGAACCAGCTCGGCTTCAAGATGGTCAAGTGGATCCGGGAAATCGAGTTCTGCGAGAGCCACAAGGCCTTCGGCGAGGGGGAGGGCGGCTACGACGAGGACCATCAGTACTTCGGCGAGCTGGCCAATATCTGACTCGGCCCGTCAGTAGGCCCCCGGTCAGACGGGAGGCCCCCTCGCTGCCCTCGCCTTACGGCATTGGCGGCGTGGAGCCGGCCGCGCTGGCATGGATCGACCGGCTCCTCTTTTGTGCGGCAAGGTAAGTTTGCCTACGACCCGAAGATCGTCGCCTCCTACCCGGCGGCGGACCTGACAGTCGAGCGCATCGGCGACCTCCTTGACCAGGTTTTCCCGCCCTGCTGGCGGGCCAGCGACGGGCGGACAGCTCTTCCCTTCCTCTTTCCCGTGTACTCCCGAGGTAACACCATGAAAGCGACTGAAAAACTGCACGACCTGGGCCAGAGCCTCTGGCTCGATAACATCACGCGCGACCTGCTGACCACGGGAACGCTCCAGCGCTACATCGACGAGCTCTCGTTGACCGGACTCACCTCAAACCCGACGATCTTCGACCACGCCATCAAGAACAGCACCGCCTACGACGACGCCATCCGCAAGAAACTCCAGGAAGGCAAGTCGGGCGAGGAGCTGTTCTTCGAGCTGGCGCTCGAGGACCTCACTCGGGCCGCCGACCTGTTTCGACCGATCTGGGAGAAGACCGACGGTGTGGACGGGTGGGTGTCCTTGGAAGTGTCGCCCCTCCTGGCCCACGACACTGCCAGCACCCTGGCCGCGGCCAGGGACCTGTATAGCCGGGCGGGGCGACCCAACCTCTTCATCAAGATTCCAGGTACGAAGGAAGGCCTGCCCGCCATTGAAGAGGCGATCTTTGCCGGGGTGCCGATCAACGTGACCCTCTTGTTCTCCCGCGAGCACTACGTGGCAGCGGCCGAGGCGTTCCTGCGCGGCATCGAGCGGCGCATCGACGCCGGGCTCAAGCCCGATGTGGGCTCCGTGGCCTCGGTGTTCATCAGCCGCTGGGACGTCGCGGTCATGGGTAAAGTGCCCGAGGCGCTCAACGACCAGTTCGGCATTGCCATCGCCAAGCGCACGTACAAAGCCTGCCGCCAATTGCTCGGTTCGCCGCGCTGGCTGCGCGTCTATAACGCCGGCGCCCGCCCGCAACGCCTGCTCTGGGCCAGCACGGGGACCAAGGACCCCAAGGCCTCCGACGTCCTGTACATCAAGGCCCTTGACGCGCCTTACACGGTGAACACCATGCCCGAGGGGACCTTGAAAGCCTTCGCCGAGCACGGCCAACTCGGCACGAACCTGCCGGCAGACGGCGGCGACTGCGAGGAAGTGCTGGCCCAGTTCACCAAGGTTGGCATCGACATCGACGCTCTGGCCGCCCAGCTCCAAGACGAAGGAGCGAAGTCGTTCGTGAAGTCATGGGACGACCTCATGGCGGTGATCGCCTCCAAGAGCGCCGTGCTTGCAAAGGCCAGTTAGGGAGTTCGCCATGAACGTGCTGGTTGTTGATGTGGGCGGGACTCACGTAAAACTCCTCGCCACCGGGCAAAGCGAACCTCGGAGGTTCGTTTCTGGACCAACCCTGACCGCCGAACAGATGGTCGCCAGAGTCAACGAGTTTGCCAGGGACTGGAAGTATAACGTGGTGGCCATCGGCTACCCGGGACCCGTTCTGCATGGTCGGCCGGTTGCCGAACCGCATAACCTTGTCCCGGGTTGGGTCGGGTTCGACTATCAAGCCGCCTTCGGCTGCCCTGTCAAGGTTATCAACGATGCAGCCATGCAAGCCCTGGGGAGCTACGAGGGCGGCAAGATGTTGTTCCTGGGACTAGGGACCGGTCTGGGTTCCACTCTGATTGTCGAGGGGATCGTCGAGCCGATGGAGCTGGGCCATCTCCCGTACAGGAAGGGCACCTACGAGGACTACGTGGGCATCCGCGGATTGAAGCGGGTCGGCAAGAAGAAATGGCGGCGCTATGTCGCGGATGTCGTCGCCCGCCTGATCGCCGCCCTCGAACCCGAGGACGTCGTCTTGGGGGGAGGAAACGTCAAGAAACTGAAAGAGCTGCCTCCCGGTTGCCGAGCCGGCGACAACGCCAATGCCTTCCTGGGAGGATTTCGCCTTTGGGA
>JAFANO010000084.1 GCA_019232645.1 Planctomycetaceae bacterium
GAAGATGAAGAAGGCGACCCAGCCGAACGAGACCGGCCTGACCGTGGCGAACTGCTCCAGCGCCCGGCGGAGCAGGCTCGCCAGGTCGGTGATGCCCGATTGGTAGATCCGCCCCCGCCTCACGACGATCCCGGGCCGCGCGGCGTCGCCCTCCTGCTGGCGGCGAAGGTCGAGCGCCTTGCCCCAGAACAGCGCCCGGTCGGGCCAGTCGGAGAACGGCCGCTGGTCGACGTCGAAGGCGACGACCGTCACCCGGCCGAACCCGCATGCCCCACGGACGACCAGCGGGACGTCTCCCCCGGCGCCGAGCAGCACCTTGCCGCCCCGCGCCTCGACCTCCTCGAGCTTCGTGACGAAGCTCGCCCGCTCATTGACGGGGGTGATCCGCTTCGAGCCCCCGACCCAGGGGACCAGGACCTCCAGGTCGCCGAGCCGCGCGGTGCCGGTGGGCACGGCCGGAAGGATCGGCCCGAGCACGCTGTCGCGGACCTCCTGCCACCGGCCGCCGACGGCGACGACGAGGTGCCCGCCCCGGCGGACCCACTCCACCAGTGCTTGGCCTCGCAGCGGCAGCGCGGCCAGGACATCGCGGTCGTTGGTGTCGACCACGACGGCCCGCGCCGCGTCGTAGCCATACCAGCGGCCGGGCATCGCCTCGCGCGGCCCGGAGCCGAGCCGCGCGACCCGGACCTCCTGGCCCGGCTTGCTCTTGTCCTCGCCGAAGCCGGGCAGGGCCGGGATCCCCTCGACCCCTTGCGGCTGGCCCAGAGTCAGCAGCAGGGTCTCGTCCGGGCCGATCGCGTCGATCCGGGCCAGCGACGAGCCGATCGCCCCGCCCCGCAGATGGCCCCGCCGGTCGTAGAGCCGGATCGTGAGCTCGGGCTCGATCGTCCCGGCGCGGACGTACGCGGTGAACCGCGCGCTCGCGCGCGCCCCGACCTCGACCACCTGGCGGATCGCCGTCGGCGTCCCGTCGTCGTCGGGGACGGCCACCTCCATGACCCCCGCGAATCGCTCGTCCCCCGCCCGGAGCTGCACCCAGACGGGCGTCCAGGCCCCCACCTTGAACAGGTTGTTCTCCGCGCCGCTGACGAACCCGACGCGGAGGTTCTCCACCTCGATCGCCGGCCTCGCCGGCGCGCCCCGCGCCGGGACGGCCAGCAGGCCCGCCAGCACCGCCGCCCACGCCCGACCTCCCCGACGAACTTGCATCACGCGGCCCTCGATCCGATAGCGACCCCGATCTCGCGGGGAATCCTCGTACGGCAAGGCCCCGATCCCCTTCCCCACGCCGTTCTTTTTCAACGTCGAGGGGCCACCGACACCCCGCCGACCCCTCGGCCGCCCCTCGTTCACGGCTTCTCCGTCGGGTCGCAGGCGCAAGGCACGGCCCGGCATCCCGGGCAGGCCATCCCGTAACTTCCTCCAGACCGCCGCTCAACCCAGAAAGCCAAGCGTTCCCAGGATTTGGCCACACGCCCTAGGGCAGAGGGATCAGACCCCTGGAACTCCTGGTCGGTTCAGAGCCTGGGGGCGAGGATGACCTCGGGATCGGGCTGGGCGGGGGCCGGGGGTACCGGGGCCCCCTCGAAGTATTTTTGTCCCGCCGGCGGTGTCGGCCGGCGGTGGTTGATCAGGCCGACCTTGCCGCTGGCGTAGACCTTGATCTGGCTGAAGCCGAAGTACGTCCCGCCCGGTGGGTCCCACTTGCTGTTGAGTTGACTGCCGGCATTGCCCGCGACCACCTGCCAGACCCCCGGGCTCTCGTCGAGGCGCGTGCATTCCCAGAGATGCTCGTGGGCACAAAGGTAGGCCCGAACCTTGTCATTGGCCTGGAACAGCGCCTGGAGTCGGTCTCCGAAGGGGTGCTTGGTGGTATTCAGGATCGCGTCTTCCTCCGCCTGGGGGTGCTCCATGATGGGCTTATGGCCGATCAGGAAGATCGTGCGGACCCGGGAGTTGGCCTGCGCCGCGCGGATGTCGCGCTCGATCCAATGGAGGGGGATCCATCCGATGTGGGGAGTATGGGTGTCCTTGTCCATGTTCGTGGTCAGCGTGTCAGTGTTGATCACGACGAAATGGACGTCACCCAGGTCGAAGGAGTAGGTCAGCTCGCCCTGGTCGTCGGCCAGCTCGTCCAGGTTCGGGGGCGCGCCGGTCGGGCCGTTCGCGGCCTTGGCAAACCTGTCGAAGCCGCTCTGGTGAAGCCATTTCCGCCACCGCGCGGTGGTCGCGGGGTTGGGGATCTCGACCTTGTCCGCGTCCTTATCCGGCTTAAGCTTGCGGAGCATCTCGTGATTGCCGGGGAGCGGGACCAGGGTGATCTTTCCGGCCAGGGGACCGGCGTTGAAGAGGTCGGTCCAGGCGTCGAGCTGTTTCTTGAGCACCTTGCCGTCATCGTCTTCGAGGTTGACCACGAGGTCTCCCATGAAGAAGAAGAGGGCTGGCGCCGGCTCGAGGCGGGCGATGTCCCGGAACGTTTGCTTGAGCTGAGGGAGGTTCGCCGAGCTGGGATTCATGGCCTTGGTCGCCTTCCAGTCCGAGTGCTGGATGCGGTTGCACCCCAGGAAGACAAACGTGAGCGTGACGGGATCGGAAGCATGGGACACACGCGGGCCGGGCGGCTCTTGCGCACCATCGCGATCCTGGGCCGGGGTCGGGGTCGGGCTGGCCCCCACGCTCAGCAGGATCGTGATGCCAAGGCCGATCAGGGAGGGGCGAAGACGGAGCGGCTTTCCGATGCGCATGGACAGGCCTCGATGCAGGAAGTTTCATCCCTCTCGGAGCTAACACATCCACCCGCTCCAGTCAAGAATGGGCCGCGGATCGTCACGGAGGACGCGGATCTCAGAATAAATATCGGGATCGGAATCGAATGGCACTTCCTTGGCGCCAACCCCTAACCAAGCGTGATAGGTCTAAAGAACTCCGGCGCCAAAACCTCGGAAAAAGCCCAAAGGTCCCGGAGTTTTTCGGATAATTGAGGAAGGAACACTTCTTAACGGCTACACATCTCGAGTGGTCCAGCTTTTAGGGTCCACTTCATCGTGGCCCAGCTCCGTCGCACTTTTTGGCAAATTGTGCATATATATGATATATTTAAATTATTTAAAAATTGAGAACGTAAGTGCGTTCGGCGCCGGGCCGCCGAGATTGCGTCCGGGGGGGTGGTTCGGGTACAATTGATCCCTAGTCTTTAGGATAAGTCGCGCGACAGGGCCCGTCTTCCTTTGTGCCGGCCGCGCGGCGTCCGACGAGGGAGCGATTGTGAGCACCGCCGTCCCGTCGCCCGTCGACCACCTGCGTCCCCTGCCGCTGAACATCGAGGAGGAGCTCAAGGAGAGTTACCTCAACTACGCGATGTCGGTCATCATCAGCCGGGCGCTGCCCGACGTCCGCGACGGGCTCAAGCCGTCGCAGCGCCGGATTTTGATGGCCATGCTCGACCTCGGCCTGACGCCCGGCGGCTCGACCAGCAAGTGCGCGGGGATCGTCGGCGAGACGATGAAGCGGTACCACCCGCACGGGGACAACTCGATCTACCCGACCCTGGCCCGGATGGCGCAGTGGTGGAACATGCGCCACCTGCTGATCACCGGCCAGGGCAATTTCGGCTCGATCCACGGGCTGCCCCCGGCCGCCATGCGGTACACCGAGGCCAAGCTCAGCCCGATCGCCGCCGAGATGCTCGAGGACATCAAGCTCGACACGGTCGACTTCCAGCCCAACTACGACGAGAAGTACCAGGAGCCCCGGGTCCTGCCGGGCAAGTTCCCCAACCTCCTGGTCAACGGCTCGGGCGGGATCGCCGTCGGCATGGCCACGAGCATCCCGCCGCACAACCTGGGCGAGGTCTGCGACGCCGTCGTCGCCTA
>JAFANO010000656.1 GCA_019232645.1 Planctomycetaceae bacterium
GAGTTCCTGATTTCAGATTCACCAAATATCTGCGAAACCGACATCGTTTCGCTGGCTCAGTGGGGTGATCACGTGGCCCCCGAATTGAAGACTGTTCTCGGAATGGGAAATCCAGATCTTGAAGACTCAGTAGATTCCGATTAAGGACTCCGGGGTGTTATGGCGAAAACCTTTGGCCATCCAGGATTTTTGACTCGGCTATCTTGAAGGTTGAGGAGAGTGAGTGAGGACCCCCTGAAGACCGAACCGCAATCCTAGGTCGCCGAGGCCCCGTTTTCATTCATTTGTTCAGTATCTTCGGCGTCGGCAGACGCCATCAGCGGCCGCAGGACGTCGGCCAATTCTGTGGAAGTGCTTGCTTTTGAAAGAGTTCAATCAAAAGGGCGTCGCAAGATAGTTATCATGGAGTTTCCTGCAGGCGTCAAGGGGGTGCCGCATCCGCTCCGAACATGGTCGGTCAAAAACCTTCGTAAGTGATGGAGGCACAAATCCTTAAGTCCTAACACTCCGAATTGCTTAAATCGGAAGGTACTGAGATTGGATCTTCCGGAGAGATGACGTGTCGTTCTGGCTGATCAACGACGAGTGGGCTGCTGCTGATTCGTCTCCCTTACCGCCTTGCAGTCGAAGCCGCCCGCTTCAGGCCCGCGCCGACTCTGCAGGATCAGGTGCTCGCTCAGAAGGGTCAGCCGGGGCTCAAGCGATCCTGCCCCGCGATGCCCTGCGCCGCGGCTCGGCCGTCCGACGGAGTCCGAAAGCCTGTCTCGGACACTGGACACGGCTGCACTTTCCAGATATCGGCCGCGTACTGCATGATCGTGCGGTCGCTGGAGAACTTGCCCGAGTGGGCGAGGTTGAGGATCGCCTTGCGGGCCCAGCCATCGGGCTCCGCGTACAGGGCGCCAACCTTACGGTGGGTCTCGATGTAAGCCGTCAGGTCAGCCAGGTGCATATAGTGATCGCCCCAGGTGAGCAGGGTGTCCCAGATCGGTTGGAAGATGCCCCGTTCCGTCCGACTGAAATAGTCCGCGGCGATGAGATCCAGGGACTGGCGCGTCTCCGGTTCGTGCTCGTAGTGCCAGCGCGGCTGGTACCAGCCCCGCGACTCGGCCACCTCCTCCGCGGTGAGGCCAAAGAGGAAGAAGTTGTCCTCGCCGGTCTCCTCGGCCATTTCGATGGTGGCGCCGTCACGCGTGCCGACGGTCAGGGCCCCGTTCATCATGAACTTCATGTTGCTGGTGCCGCTGGCCTCATAGCCCGCGGTGGAGATCTGCTCCGACACGTCGCTCGCCGGAATGAGCCGCTGTGCCAGCGTCACGTTGTAATCAGGCAGGAACAGCACCTTGAGCTTGCCGCGGACAGCGCGGTCGCCATCGATCACCGCCGCGACGTTGTTAATCAGCTTGATGATGAGCTTGGCGATCTGGTACGCCGGCGCCGCCTTACCGGCGAAGAAAAACGTCCGCGGCGGGACCTCCAAGTTAGGCTTGGCCTTCAAGCGGTTATAGAGCACGATGATGTGCAGCACGTTCAGCAGTTGGCGCTTGTACTCGTGGATGCGTTTGACCTGCGCGTCGAAGATCGAATCGGGGTCTACCACCTGCCCGGTCGCGGATTTCACCCAGGCGGCGAAACGCACCTTGGCGTCGCGCTTGGCCTGTCGGAAACGGCTGCGGAACCCCGGATCCTCGGCGAGCGGCACGAGGCGGCGGAGCTGACTGAGGTCGGTAATCCAATCCGTGCCGATGGCGTCGCGAATCAGGCCCGAGAGCTCGGGATTGGCGAGCAGCAACCAGCGGCGCGGCGTCACGCCGTTGGTCTTGTTGCTGAAGCGATCGGGGAACATCTCGGCCAGATCCTTGACCGTCCGGGACCGGAGCAGCTCGGAGTGAATCGCGGCCACGCCGTTGGTGCTGTGCGTGCCGACGATGGCCAGGTTCGCCATGCGGACGTGCCGGACCGGCCCTTCCTCGATCAGGCTCACGCGGGCCAGGCGGCCTTCATCTCCGGGGAAGCGCGCGCGCACCGAGTCCAGAAACCGCCGGTTGATCTCGTAGATGATCTCCAGATGCCGGGGCAGCACAATCTCGAAGATCTCCACCGACCATTTCTCGAGCGCTTCCGGCAGGAGTGTGTGGTTCGTGTAGGCCAGCGTGCGCACCGTCAAGTCCCAGGCCTGCTCCCAGCCAAGATGGACCACGTCCAGCAGGATCCGCATCAACTCCGCGACGGCCAGTGCCGGGTGTGTATCGTTGAGCTGGATCGCCACCTTGTCCGGCAGCGTCCGCCAGTCATCATTGGTTCGCTTGAAGCGATTGATGATGTCGGCGAGGGAGCAGGCGACCAGGAAATACTCTTGCACAAAGCGCAGATGCCGACCCGCGGAGGTCGAGTCATCGGGATACAGGACGCGCGTCAGGTTCTCGGCTGCGACCTTGGCGTGAACGGCCCCGAAGAAGTCGCCGTGGTTGAACTCCCCCAGGTCGAAGAACTCGGGCGAGAAGGCGTCCCAAAGCCGCAGGGAATTGATGGTCTTGCCACCGTAGCCGATGACGGGTCGGTCATACGGGATGCCGCGCAGAGTGGTCGGGTGATCGCGGATGAGATGCGGCACATCGTTGTGGACCTTGATGGAGGCGTTGATCTTCACCTCGACGGTGTCGGCGTAGCGCACCGTTTCCCACGGGTCTGGCCGGCGCAGCCAGTTGTCGGGCGCCTCGACCTGGTAGCCGTCCTGGATTTCCTGGCGGAACATGCCGTACTCATAGCGCAGCCCGTAACCGTGGGCAGGGATGCCGAGTGTGGCCAGGGAGTCGATGAAGCACGCCGCCAACCGCCCCAAACCGCCATTGCCAAGACCGGCATCCGGCTCGGTTTCCGCCACTTCCTCAAGGTCGAGCCTTTCGCGATCCACGATCTGCTGGATGACGGGCTCGAGCATCAGATTGAGAATGTTGTTGGCCATCATCCGGCCGATGAGGAACTCCATCGACAGGTAGTAGACGCGCTTGGGGTTCGCCTGGTGATAGGCGTGCTTGGTCTGGAGCCAGCGCTGGGCGAGGACGTCACGGATTGCGCGGGCAAGTCCCTGAAAACGCTGGCGCATGCTCCCCTTCGCGGGCTCGATCATGTGATCAAAGACGAGGTGGCGCCGAAACGCCGCGTCGGGGTTGCTGGGCAAGGGAACCGGGCCACAGGCGTAGGAATTCAGGATCTCCGCGACCAAGCTGTTGACCGGACTCGGTGCTGACATCGTTCACCCCCGATACAATGTCCTGAGCAGTGCCTCGTATCCGAGAGGGCGAATACAAGCCGATTATAGGTGGCCCGGAAATCGCCTGAGGGAAGATTGCGTGAAGGCCAGGTTTTCCTTGTTCAAGGCGATTTGAGCGTGGTTCGGCGACTGTTCCGGTTCGTGGAGGGGTCGGAATCCACGCCGAGCTCGCCTCCCCTGCGGCGGGCGACCCAGGAGGCCAGCCGGCGCGCCGGTGGCTTGCTCAAGGTGCTCAACATGAGCCGCGGAGATGTCGTAAGATCGTGCGCGGCGATCCCTCGTCGACCCGATGCCGGAGGGATCCCGTCGCCCGCCCGATCCTGAGCAAGGATGAACTCCGCGCGCCTCCGACGAGGCCGCGCTCGTGGATCGAGGCCGGGGACCTCGGACGCCGCGCACACAATCCCCTTGGCCCCCTGCATAGGTCATCGGGCGGGAGTGATGCGGCATCCATGAATTCTCATAGCTCAGGGGGGTGACCTGGTGGAGTCGTTGCGCCGGGCCCGCCCTTGGCCCTCCCCGTGCGGAGGATGAGTGAGGAGACGTTCGCACCACGCGTGGCCCGACAGGAGCCAAGTTTCGAAGAAAAAGAGTGAAGTTCGCCGGCGCGGGCGCCGATGAGGAAGACACGGTTCTTAACGGTCGTTAACGTGAGGAGCCGTCGGTTCCGGGGTGAGATCGGCCGCGATGGGGGCGAGAACGGGGGGATGGGCGGAGCTCGGTCCCCTTGCAATGGCCCCGGTCGAGACCTCGCGGACTGGCCCGATCATCAGGAGGAGGAACCCGCAGCCATGTGCACCTTGAGGCCGTCGTTACGTCTCCTGATCCTTCCCCTCTGCCTGGTCGGCTGCGCCAGCACGACAGGCGTCTCGTCCAAGGTCCGGACCGTCGCGACGATCGGCGACAAGCCGTTGCCCGTCGTCACTGGCGAGCCCGGGGCGATCGTGGCGTCCGATCGGGTCGCGCCAGAGCATCGCGCCAATCCCGAGGGCAGGATCTCCGGCCGCGTGGTCGATGCACAA
This sequence comes from Planctomycetaceae bacterium, assembly GCA_019232645.1. Classification (GTDB taxonomy): domain Bacteria; phylum Planctomycetota; class Planctomycetia; order Isosphaerales; family Isosphaeraceae; genus JAFANO01. Next base: position 4,297 of record JAFANO010000656.1, read on the forward strand.
GGCAACTCGGTGGCCAACGCGCGGGTCCGGCTCGCCGTCGGCAATGCGCCGGGGGGCAAGGTCGTCCGCGCGACGACCGATCGCTCGGGGGCGTTCACGCTCCGGGGGCTCCGGCCGGGGTCGTCGTACACGGTGATCGCGGAACAGGATGACGGGCGGGGACTCTTGACCGGTCGGGCCAAGGCACAGGCCCCCGAGACCGGCGTCCGGATCGCCCTCCGGCTTGCCGATACCGGTCCGGGCTCGGGCAAGGCGACCGCCTCGACCTCCCCCCTGGTCAACTCGGTCTCCAGCCGCGTGACGCGGGAGGACAAGGCCGACGAGGCGGAGGACGTCGCGCCCGGGGTCAACACGGAGGACCTGCCCCCCGCCCCCGAGGCCGAAGCACTGGCCCCAACCGCACCGCGTCGGACGGCTTCGGCCGCGTCCGAGGATCCGCCGAACCGGGCGGCGGGCTGGCGCCGGGGCGAGCCGGATCGTCCCGCCCCGAAGCGCTCCCGCACGGCCGCCGTCGAGGACAAGGAGGAGTCACCTCCCGAGAAGCCGGCCCCCGCGCCCGCCCATCGCGACGCGGCTGAAGCCGCGCCCGCCGCTTCGGCCGAGGAATCGTCCGTGCAGGACGACGGCCCCAACCCGCTGCCGCCGGCGCTCGGGTCGGACCAGGCGTCGTCTGCTCCCGGGCCCGCGACGCCTCTGGAGAAAGGCCCGGTGCTGGCCCAGGCACCGCCGTCCGCCTTGCCGTTGGAAGAGAAGAGGTTGCCCGATCCGCTCGCACCACCCACCGCACTGCCGGAGGTTGCCCAGGCGCCGCCTGCCGCGCTGCCGGAAGTGGCCCAGCCCCCCCCTCCTAAGGAGACCGTGGCGCTGGCCCCGGCGCCGCCATCCGGGGAGGTCGATCCGGAGCCTTCCACCGCCCCTCCGGCGAAGGCGGTGACCGACGAAGCGACGGCCATGACCCGGATGATGCAGGACGATGGGTCGATGAAAATCGCCTGGCACGATGACCCCGTCCCCTCACCCGAGCAAGTGCGGCCCGAGCCGTCCTCCGCCCCCGCCATCCCCGCGGGTCTGATGGCGACGCCTGAGGCATCTGCCCCGCTCGTCCCGGCTCCGGGGCCGACCGAGACGTCGGCGGAAGGTGGGACGAGGAGGCGTCCGACCTGGCGTGAGCTGACCCGGAGCTCACCAATGATCCCGACCGAGCAGGAGGCGGAGTCGCAGTTCGTCACGAACGCCCCCGATCGCCCGGGCGAACCCCCGCCCCGGCTCGACGACGGCAAGGCCTATTGCCGTTATGATTCCAGGCATCGCCGGCTCGAAGACTTCCGCCTGCCCGACCTCCAGGGCAGGCCGGTTCGTTTCCAGGACCTCGACGCCGATCTCGTCCTGCTCGACTTCTGGGGCACCTGGTGTGACCCGTGCGTCAAGTCCGTCCCCTTCCTGGTGGACCTCCAGAAGCGCCTGGGCTCGGCGCGGCTCAAGGTGGTCGGGATCGCCTGCGAGCAAGGCCCGCCCGAGCTGCGCGCGGCCAACGCCGCCCAGGCGGTCCAGCGGTTGAGGATCAACTACCCGGTGCTGGTGAGCGGCATGGACGGCCCGTGCCCCCTCCAGAGGGCCCTCCAGATCCAGGCCTTCCCGACGATGGTCCTCGTGGATCGCCACGGCCGAGTCCTTTGGCGCGACCAGGGCGCGACGCCGGTCACCCTCGCCCGCCTCGACCGCTTCCTCGCCTCGGCCATCCGTCCCGACGACGCCCCGCGTCGGTATTGATCCTGAGCCGGCGGCCCCAGGCCGGACCCATTCAGCCCCCGGCGGGTCTTTCGCGCGGGAACTCGCGGAACGAGAAGATCCAGACCAGGGGCACGCCCCACTTGCTCACGACCCAGGCGGGATGGCCGCGCGCGATCAGGGCACGGTCGCGAGGGCTGAGGGCCCCCGGACGGTTCTGGACCACGTACCAGGCCCAGTCGCCCGGCTCGGCCGGGAGGATCCCGGGCGCCAGCTTCCCGGTCTGCCGGAGGTAGAGCCAGGACGTGGGATAAGTGGCGAACCGGACCTTCCGGCCCGGCGGCGTGTGGCGGTTGAGCCAGTCGAGCGCGTCGTCCGAGAGGGCGTCCCAGTAATAGGTCGGCTCCATCCCGAGCGCGGCGGCACCCGGCAAACCCCCGATGATCGGGCTGAAATACGACAGCGGCACCGGCATCATCAGCGCGAGGCCGACGGCCCCCTCGGCCAGGGCGGCGGCGATCGCCGCCTTTCCCCAACAGCCCAGCCGTTCGCCGATGGACGCCGCCCCCAGGCCGGCGACCAGCGCCAGGACGCCGAAGGCGGGCAGGAACTGCCGGACACCGTCGTGGCCCGGCGTATGCGGCAGTGCACGGAGCAGCAGGAGGGACGCCCAGTGGCCAACCGCCAGCACGCCCAGCGGCTCGACCCGGGCCCTCCGGAGGGCCCGCACCACCCCCACCGCCGCCAGCGCCAGGATCCCCACCGGGGTCACGAAGACGGTCCAGGCCAGCGTGTTATACCAGGGGAGCGATTCGATGGGCGTCCTGACCACGCGGCCCAGGAATTGGACCGGGATCGGGATCGTCCGGCCCCGGGTCAGGTTCGACCGCAGGAACCGCTCGACCCCCGCGATCGGCGCGCCCCACCAGGGCGGGTTCGACGCGTAGAGGACGGCCGCCCCCACGAGCCCCCCGACTAGCAGGGTCATCTGGCCCCGTCGGTCGCGATACACTGCCGTCCAGGCCAGGAACGGTAAGGCCAGGAACCAGCCGGTCAGCTTGGTGTCGGCGGCGCAGCCCAGCAGCACGCCGAAGGCGAGCATCCACCCCCATCGCAGCCGACTCGAACCTACCCAGGGCCCCGGCTCCACATCCGCCGCGCGGGCGAACGCCAGGATCGCGCCGACCCAGAGACACGACAGCAGAGCGTCGTAGGTGGCGTAATGCCCGTGGCCGAACAGGTTCGGCTGCAAGATCCAGGCCCCGGCGGCCGCCGCCCCCGCCCAGATCCCCCACCGCCTCGCGACGAAGAGGGACAGCGCCCCCGCCGTGATGCTGAAGGCGAGCATCGGACCGAGGCGGGCGCGGGGCAGTTCCGGCCAGGACGGGGCCACGACGTCGCCGACGAGGCCGACCAGCGCAGAGAACGGGGGGTGGCCGTGCGGCTCCTCGCGCGCGAACGGCCAGAACCAGGCGAGCACCCGGGGGTCGGAAAGCAGCTCGACGCGGGAATCGACCTGGTCCGGCCGGGGAGGGACCTCGCCCTGTCGCTGGACCAACTCAACAGCGGGAGGACGCCAGGCGGCCGCGAACCGAGGCGGGTCGGCCAGCGCCTGAAACCACGATCGCAGCCGGGCCTCGCGGCCCAGGGTGTAGCCCTCATCCCAGACGATCGCCAGGCGCGGCCCGGTCGCGACGAGCAAGGCCGCCGTCGCGACCGTGAGCACCAGGGCCGTGGCCCCGCGTGCCGGCGACGCCCGGGTCACACCTCGATCGTCACCAACGACATCGTCACCGGCGACATCGACGCCCATTGCGAGGGCTTCTCGCTAATCGACGAGCGGATCAGCGCGACCTCGTTGCAGTTGGGGAACAGCGGGCAGCGCACGCATTCATTCCAGATCTTGTGGGGCAGCTCGGCCTTTTCGATCCGGTGATAGTCGCACTTCTCGAAGAAGTCGGCCACGTAGGTCAGCGTGAAGACCGTCGCGATCTCCAGGTCGCACGCCGCCTCCCAGCACGCATCCACCAGCATCCGGCCCACCCCTCGCCCCTGGGCCTGCTCCGAAACCGCCAGGCACTTCAACTCGGCGAGGTCTTCCCAGAACACGTGCAGGGCCACACACCCGATGATCTGGCCGTCGTCGTCCACGGCCACGATGAACTCGCGGATCGACTCGTAGAGCTCACCCAGCGACCGTCGGATCATCTGCTTCCGATCGGCGAACGT
>JAFANO010000032.1 GCA_019232645.1 Planctomycetaceae bacterium
CGGGGGGTACCGGCTTGATCGATATCCGCAAAGAGATATAGTATGGCTGTCGGTTGGGTACACACGCCTGACCGGCTTCCGGGTCGTACGCAACGTGGTACGACGGGCTAGAGCCCGCTCTCGCTCGAGGCTGGACTCCCGCGGGACGGGGGGGTTTTAGCAAAAGGAGGTGATCGCGTGTGTAGTGACAACCAGAGGCGGCTCGCCTAACGGCAGCCGACGGGTTGCCCGTCGGGCAGCCGCATCCTTCTGATAGATTGATTTCGAGAGGTCGACCGGGTCCGGAAACCACTCCGGGCCTGGTCTTGTTCCATCATATATAGCTTCGCTACTTGGAGCTCGAGGAAGTTGACTCGACCTTCCTCCCTCGATCGCCTGGATTTCTCGCGTGAAGGATGGCGTTCCTTCGCGTTTACGGGAGATTATCCAGGTCGCCGGGCCGAGGGCGAGAGTTAAACCCTCAGACTGACATTTTCCAGACGAGAGATCCGAAGGCCCCGGGACCTGAGCTTGGTCCCGGGGCTTTTTTCGTTAAGGCTGATGGGTTTTGTGGTTGTGATCGTCATTTCGGCTCGTGAGGGTCTCGGGTCGAGATCCCAGCCTGGGGAGGATGGGGTAACGTGATTGTCGTCATGAAACCGGACGCGACGGGCGAGCAGATTGATCACATGGCCGCGCACATCGGGACGCTGGGACTGACGCCCCAGGTGATCCGGGGGACGCACCAGACCGTCATCGCGGCGATCGGCGAGGAGCGGCCGGGCCTGATCGAGGCCCTGGAGCCGGGCGAGGGGGTGGAGAAGGTCCTGCCGATCATGGCCCCGTACAAGCGGGCGTCGTCGGAGTTGAAGTCCGAGCGGACCGTGGTCCGGGCGCGGGGCCTGGCCGTCGGCGGGACCCGCGTAGCGGTGATCGCCGGCCCCTGCTCGGTCGAGAGCGAGGCGCAGATCATCGGCCTGGCCCGCAGGCTCAAGGCGCTAGGCGCTACGGGCTTGCGCGGCGGCGCGTTCAAGCCGAGGACGAGCCCCTACAGCTTCCAGGGCCACAAGGAGGAGGGCCTCAAGATGCTCGCCGCCGCGCGGCGGGAGACGGGTCTTGCGATCGTCACCGAGGTCATGGCCCCCGAGCACGTCCCGATGGTTGCCGAGTATGCCGACGTCCTCCAGATCGGTGCCCGGAACATGCAGAACTACCAGTTGCTCCAGGCCGTGGGCGACTCGGGCAGGCCCGCGCTGCTGAAGCGGGGCATGAGCGCGACGATGGACGAGTTCCTGCTGGCCGCCGAATACATCCTCGACCGGGGCAACTCGAACGTCATGCTCTGCGAGCGGGGCGTCCGGACCTTCGAGGACCACACCCGGTTCACGCTGCCGCTGGCGACGGTCCCCTACCTGCACGACAAGAGTCACCTGCCGGTCGTGGTGGACCCCTCGCACGGCACGGGCAAGGCCCGCCTGGTCGTGCCGATGTGCAAGGCGGCCCTCGCCGCCGGCGCCGACGCCCTGATCGTCGAGGTCCACGACGACCCCGAGCACGCCGTCAGCGACGGCTCGCAGACGATCACCCCCAACGCCTTCGGCCAGATGATGGCCCAGTGCCGCCGGATCGCCCAGGCCGTCGATCGGACCATGTAGTACACGATCCAGAGATTCCTGGTCCTCGAAAAGTAAGGAAGGGAAGTGGTGAACCGTCCGCGGCGGGGTGGCACGCGCTGAGTCCTCGAAGGGCGTGGGCCTCAGCCCCCGGGAAATGCCTCCATCGAGGCGGACTCACGCCCTTCGAGGACTCAGCGCGTGCCATCCCGCCGACAATCGCTTCCTCCACTGCCGCTGAAGCGGCGTGGCTTCTGCGACGGATGACGTGCCGCTTACTTGCCGATACAGAAGCGGCGGAAGATGCGGTCGAGGATGTCGTCGGTGACGACGGCGCCGACGACCTTGCCCAGCTCATCGACGGCTTGACGGAGGTCGATCGCGACGAGCTCGTCGCCGCCGCCCAGGCGGAGGGTCTCGGAGGCGGACTGGAGGGACTCGCTGGCGTGACAGAGGCTTTCGCGGCAGCGCGCGCCGGTGCTGGCGATCGGGTCGCCGTCGGCGGCATCGCCCCGGAGGGCCTTGGCGATGGCGGACCGCAGCGGGGCTAGGCCCGCCCCGGTCCGGGCGCTGGTGGCCAGCAGGGCCGAGGGGTCGGGCGGGGGCGCGACGTCGGACTTGGTCCAGATGAGCAGCCGGGGACGATCGGCGGCGATCGGCGGGGCGGGCGGGGTGTCGGGCGACCGACAGTCGAGGACCAGGTCGGCGCGGTCGGCCTGGTCGGCGCTGAAGGATTGCGCCCGGCTCTCGATCCCGCTTCTCGCGTCGTCCAGGCCCGCGGTGTCGATCAGCTCGATGGTCAGGCCGTCGCAGTCGCAGGGGGCCGAGAGGTAGTCGCGGGTCGTCCCGGCTCGTGGCGAGACCAGGGCGTGGTCACGGCCGAGCAGTGCGTTGAATAGGCGGCTCTTGCCCGCGTTGGGCGGGCCGACCAGGACGACGCGGGGCAAGCCCTCGGGCCGGTCTCGGCTCCGGAGGCGGTCGGCCAGCGCGGCGACCTCGACGGCCGCCCCGGCGAGCTCGCCGGCCAGCTCCGAGTGGCCCAGCGGGTCGACGTCGGCTTCGTCGACGAAGTCAAGGTTCGCTTCCAGGTGAGCCAGGGCGTCGAGCAGGCGGTCGCGGAGCGCGACGATCGGCCCGGCCAGGCCACCGGCCAGTTGCCTCAGCGCGGCATCGAGCTGCGCGGGGGTCCTCGCGTCGATGACGCCGAGCACCGCCTCGGCCCGCGTCAGGTCGATCCGGCCCGAGAGGAAGGCGCGGAGCGTGAACTCGCCCGGCTCGGCGAGCCGGGCGCCCCGGGCCAGGCAGTGTGCCAGCACGAGTTGGACCAGCGGCGTCGCGCCCACCATGTGGATCTCGGTCATCGGCTGCCCCGTGTAGGTCCTCGGGCCGGGCCACAGCGCCAGCGTCGCGGGCAGGCAGGGCCGGAGACCGTCCACCGTCAGCCAGCCCGCGCGGCACTCGGCGTGGCGGGCCGAGGGGTCGGGCGGGTCGCGGTCGGCCGAGAACCCCGTCAGCGCGATCGCCCAGGCGTCCGGCCCGGTCAGGCGGACCAGGCCCCGGAACCCGGGGCCCGGCGGGCTGGCCACCGCGGCGATCGTGTCGCTGGGGTCGAGCATGGCGGATACGTCCACCATAGAGGACGAAGAAGAATTCACCACAGAGGACACAGAGAGCACAGAGAAGAAAATACGGAGAGGAAGAGAGAGAAATAAGAAAGATAAATTTTCAATAATGATCAACTGTTTATCTCACAATTTCTTGATTCAATCTCTTCTGATCTCCTCTTCTCTTTGAGTCTGTCCCAGAAGAAGCCCGAATTTCTCGCTAAAAAAGGGATTTTCCGGCTGAAACCCCAGCTCATGGAACAGACTTTGCGTTCTCTATGGTGAAGATGAACTCTCCTTTCATTTTCTCTCCATCTCTTCCTCTCCGTATTTTCTTCTCTGTGCTCTCTGTGTCCTCTGTGGTGAATTCTTCTTCGTCCTCCTCTTCCTTTCTGCGTCCTCTATGGTGGATCTCTCTCTTACCCACGGCGTCCCGGCCGCGCCCGGGGCTTGCCCTTGCCCCGATCACGATCCTTGTTCTGGTCCTTGTCGAGGCCCATGTTGCGGATCGTCGGGTCCTTGGCGGCCTCTTCCTTCACCCGCTCCCAGAGCTGGGCGAGCTTGCCGGTCGGCTTGGAGGGGGCGCCGTCGCCGTCGGGGCCGCCCTTGCCGCCCCGGCCCCCACCTGGCGGGCTCCCCTCGTCGCCCGAGGCCCCGGGCTGGATCGTCGCGTGGGTGACCTTGGGCAGCAGCAGCCGCTCGCCGATCTGCCAGAGGCTGCTCGTGATAAAGTAGATGCCCAGCCCCGAGGGGACCTTGTAGAACATGAAGGCCATGAAGATCATCATGTACTTCATCATCTTCTGCTGCGTCTCGGCCTCGGGCGTCGTCGCCGGGGGCGAGAAGAGCTTGGTCTGCACCAGCATCAGCGCGACGACCAGGAACGGCAGCAGGTTGAAGTACCGGCCCAGCCACGGGACCTCGATGCCGTACGGGAACTTGAAGAGCATGTCGGGCGCGGCCAGGTCCCGGATGTAGAGGAACGGGGCCTGCCGCAGGTTCACGCTCGTGTTCAGCGCCTGCCAGAGCCCCACGAAGATCGGCAGCTGGATCAGCGCCGGCAGGCAGCCTCCCAGGGGGTTGACCCCGTGCTTCTTGTACAGGGCCATGGTCTCCCGGCCCTGCTTCTCCCGGTCGTTCTTGTATTTCTCCTGGATCTCCTTGAGCAGGGGCTGGAGCTCCTGCATCTTCTTGGCGGCCATCGCCTGCTTGCGGCCGAGCGGGAACATGAGCATGCGGACCAGCAGCGTCAGCAGGATGATGGCGACGCCGTAATTGCCCTTCGAGCCGCCGAAGCCGCGCGCGACCCACGCGGTCAGGCCGTAGATGCGGTCGAGCAGCGGCGAGATGATGGCGGCCACCTCGGGCGCGTACGGGATGCCGATCTGCCAACCTAGGATCGTCCATCCGCTCTTGTGATACGAGGCCAGCTCGACGGCCCCGAAGGGCGCCAGCGCGTCGGTCGTCTTGGGGCCGGCGAACACGCGGTAGGTGTGGACCTCGGGCCGGTTCGGCCCGATCGCGATCGGCTTCGACGTGATCTCGACCCCGATGTCGGCCTTCTGGGTGAACTGGGGGTCGGGGGGATGGATCACGGTCCCGACCGTCTGGCTATCCCAGCGCGACTCGGGCGTCTTGGGCGTCGGGTAGGGCTCGACGAGGACGGCGAAATACTGGTTCTCGATGCCCGCATACTTCAGCGGCAGCGAGGTAAACGTCTCGGGGCTCTGCTGGGCCTTGACGATCTCCTGCGCCGAGCGGGTCACGACCTTCGTCTTGTTGCCGTCGACCTGGCCGAAGAAGGCGTCGCGGAAGGTGCCGGTGTACCATTCCCCCTCGATCGGAATACCGTGCGGGCCGAGCAGCGTGTAGGAGAGCGCCTGGTCCCGCTCCGGGCTCCGGAACTCCAGCGTGACATCGAAGCCATCCTCGCCCTTGAAGAGCGTGAAGGTCTTGGTCAGCTCGACGCCGAGCGGTTCCACGCGCGTGCGGAAGACGACCCTCTGCCCTTCGACCGGGCCTTTGGCGCCGGGCGGGGTCTTCGAGATCGGCCGGACCACCCGGCCTTGCTCGTCGCGCTCGACCTCCCAGAGGATCTCGTCCGTCTTGTCCGGGAACTCGTCGGCCTTGTTCCCGTCTTCAGGCGCCTCGGGGACCGCGGTCGTGCCAGCCTCGGCCGCCTCGGACGCGGGCGATCCTCGTTCTTTCCTGGGCGTCAGCAGGGCCAGCACCAGCGACGGGGGGGCAGTGGGGTCGGGGCGGAGCAGTTGCAGCGGTAGGTGGCGCATGGCCCCCCCGACGTGCTCGGCCTCGAACCGCGACGACGCCACCGACGCGACGCCGGCGCCCTTCTGCTCCAGCTGGACCTCCAGGCGATAGCCGTCGGGTGACCGGTCGGTGGCCGAGCCGAGGACGAGCTCCTCGGGTTTGACCGGCGCGACCTTTTCCGGACGGGCCTTCGGGGGCTCGACAGCCGGCCCCTTTTCCTGATCTTTCCCATCGCCTTGCTTGATGGCGGCCACCTCGGGCCTGGGCGTCTCCGGCGCGACGGGGCCGGCGGGTTTGGGGACGGCCTTGGCGTCCGCCGGCGGGTTGGCCTGCGCGATGGGCTGCTGGGGCTTCTTGGGGAGGGGCGGGTTCAGGCCCGTCACGTCCATCAGGAACTGGATCCCCAAGATCGAGAGGACCGTGAGGACCACGAACAGGACGAGTCGCTTCTCATTACTCATCTGTGGAGGAGACCCTGGGGCCTTGGCGAAGTTGGACTCGACTCGGGATCAGGGGGCCTGAGAGGCGATCCGGAACCGCCTGCCTGAGCCCCGAAGGGGCGGATTGATGACTTCCCGGATCGTTCTCAAAGTCCTTCGTCGGGCAGTCGTCTTCCTTGGGGGGAATCCGCACCCTCTCGGCATCATGTCCGAACATCCGGCGGGGTATGGCGACGGGGACAGGGCGGGCGGCCCCTCGGCGGTGGCGGTCCCCGACGGCGACGGTCAGCGACCCTGGCGGAGCCGATCGCCCAGGAAGGGTTCCAGCTCGGGGATGGCGTAGATCTTCTGGATCGTCGTCTCGTAGTCGTAGACCAGCCGGCGGTAGGTGATCCGGGTCGGCCCGGCCGGGGGCAGGATGATCGTGGCATCAGGATCCGAGCCGGAGCTGGAACCGATCTCCTTCGACGGCCGGCCGTCGTCGAGGATCACGTAGCAGGCCCGGGGATCGCCGTCACGCGGCTGGCCCACCGAGCCGACGTTGACCATCAGCTTGCCGTCGCCGAGGGTATATTCGTTATCGATCTCTTCCGGCGCATAGAACTGGAACCCCTCCGTGAACACGCCGGGGACGTGGGTATGCCCCTGGAAGCAGTAGCGGTCCACCAGCTGGAACAGTCGTTCCATCTTGCGGTGATTGTAGATATCTTCGGGGAAGATGTACTCGCTCAGCGGGTTGCGGGGCGAGCCGTGCACGAACAGGAAGGAATCGATGCGATAGGACCGGGGCAGCTCACCGAGGAACTCCCAGCGGCGCTCGTTGTTGACGCGGTCGTGCGGGCTCTCCAGTTGCTCGCGGGTCCAGAAGATCGCCCGCTCGGCACCGATATTGAAACCGTCGGGGTCGTACATCGCCCCCTGGTCGTGATTGCCCAACAGCGTCACCTTGCAGGTCTCCATGACGCGGTCGATGCATTCACGGGGGTTGGGGCCGTAGCCGATGATATCGCCCAAACAGAAGATCTCGGTGATGCCCTGCGACTTGATATCGTCCAGGACAACCTCCAGGGCCTCGAGGTTCCCGTGTATATCGCTAATCAACGCACGGCGCACGGGGAAAACCTCCGAGCGGGCAGCCACCAGCGGGCGCGATCTCAACTCTTCTAGAAAACTCGGGTAGGAGCTCTCACAATCTCTCTACAATAGATTCATCATGACCCTCGGGTCAAGGTCAAGCCCCTCGCCGGCTCCCGGCCGTTTCCGGGGCCCGACTCGGCCGCATCGAGGTCCGCGGAGGGCCTCCGGAGCCCCCTGCCCGACCATGAACATCCTGGCGCTGGACACATCGACCGACCGTGCGGCCCTCGCGGTCGCGACGGCCGCCGGGTCGATACACGCCGCGACGCCCGACCCCACCTCGCGGCACGGGCGCAACCTGGTCCCCGCCATCGGCGCGGCGCTCCGCGCGGCCGGCCTGGCGGCCCGCGACCTCGACCTGATCGCCGTGGGGCTGGGGCCGGGCTCTTATACGGGGCTCCGGATCGGCCTGACCGCCGCCAAGACGCTGGCCTACGTGGCGCAGGTCCCGCTCGTCGGGCTCGACAGCCTGGAGGCGATCGCGCGCAACGCCCCGGCCGAGGCCCTTCGGGTCTCGGTCATCGCCGACGCCCAGCGCGGCGATGTCTACACGGCCGACTTCCGCCGGTCCGGGCCGTCGGGCCCGCTCCTCCGGACGTCGCCGACCCGGATCGAGCCGCTGGCGCGCTGGTCGGCCCACCTCTCCGAGCCCGGGTCCGAACCCGTGGACGTCCTCGGCCCCGGCCTCGACCGCCTCCGCCCCGAGCTGCCGGGGAACGCCCGCGCCGCCGCCCCGGGGGCGAACTGGCCCGACGGCCGCCACCTCATCGGCCTGGCCCGCGACGCCTGGGACGGCGGCCGGCGCGACGACCCCTGGTTCCTCGAGCCCTTCTACCTCCGGCGCAGCGCGGCCGAGGATCAATGGCAGGGCGGGGGAAAGCCGTAGGCCTCGAAGTGGACCGCTCTGGATTGTTGGGGCGACCCGGTCGGGTGGCTGGGTTCGTTTGCGAACCCCAGGTCCGGGCGCCGTCACGAGGTCCTGGATCCGAGCCCCCTCCATCCGTGGTTCCGTCTCCGGAACCACAGCGACCCGGCCGTGTCTCGTTTCACGGCCGTTTGTGAGACGGTCGGATGCTCTTGGATTCCGTTTCGCTCCAGTCCCTTCAGGACGGCCTGCCTCCCTTCCCCGCCCCAGGCATGCTTTTTTTCATTTGAAAGCAA
>JAFANO010000126.1 GCA_019232645.1 Planctomycetaceae bacterium
TAACCAGCAGGACCGTCCCCCGGTACTCCACCAGCAGGCTCTCGAGCAACTCCAGCGTCTCGATGTCCAGGTCATTCGTCGGCTCGTCCAGGACCAGCACGTTCGACGGCCTGGTGAACAGCCGGGCCAGCAGCAGCCGGCTCCGCTCGCCGCCGGAGAGGAACTTCACCAGGCTCCGCGACCGCTCGGGCGGGAACAGGAAGTCCTGCAAGTACCCCAGCACGTGCCGCGGCTGGCCGTTGATCGGGATCGTGTCATATTCGCTGACGTTCTTCTGGACCGTCTTCTCGTCGTCGAGAGTCGCCTTCAACTGGTCGAAGTACGCGACCTCGAGGTTCGTCCCGTGGCGGATCGTGCCGGCGCGCGGCGCCAGCTCGCCGAGCAGCAGGCGGAGGAGCGTCGTCTTGCCCGAGCCGTTCGGGCCGATGATCCCGACCTTGTCGCCCCGCATGATCGCCGTGGAGAGGTCGCGGATCACGGGGCGGTCCCCGTAGCCGAAGCCGACGCCCTTGGCCTCGACGACCAGGGCGCCCGATCGCTCGGCCTCCTGGAGCTGCATCCGGGCCGTGCCGGACCGCTCGCGACGCTGCCTGCGGGCCTCGCGCATCGCCTTCAGCGCCCGGACGCGGCCCTCGTTGCGGGTCCGCCGGGCCTCGATTCCCTTGCGGATCCACGCCTCCTCCTGCGCCAGCCGCTTGTCGAAGAGGGCGTTCTGGCGGGCCTCGGCCGCGAGGAGCTCCTCCTTGCGTTTGAGGAAGGTCGGGTAGTCGCAGGCCCAGTCGTAGAGCCGGCCCCGGTCGAGCTCGACGATCCGGGTCGCCAGGCGCTCCAGGAACACCCGGTCGTGGGTGACGAAGATCAGGGTGCCCCCGTAGCGGGTCAGGAAGTCCTCGAGCCAGCGGATGGCGTCGATGTCGAGGTGGTTCGTTGGCTCGTCGAGCAGCAGGATGTCGGGGTCACCGACCAGGGCCCTGGCCAGGATGACCCGCCGCTTCATCCCCGAGGAGAGGGCATCGAACTGGGAATCGGGGTCCAGCCCCATCCGGGTGAGGATTGCGTCAACCCGATGGTCGCGACCCGCCGAGTGGCCTTCGACCTCCAGCCCGGCCGCCACCTCGTCGTGGGCGGAGCCCCCCTGCCCTTCGGGGATCTCCTGCGGCAGTCGGGCGATCCGGAGGCCCTGCTGGCGCAGGACCTCCCCCTCATCGGGCGGGACGTCCCCCTCAATCAGCCGGAGCAGGGTGCTCTTGCCCTCGCCGTTGCGGCCCAGGAGGCAGACCCGCTCGCCCCGATCGATCTGGAACGCGACGCGATCCAGCAGCCGGGGTCCCCCAAAGGCCAGGCTCACGTCCCTGAGGCTCAGTAACGCCATGAATCTTCGCCATCCCGTGGGTCGACCGGCGGTTGCCGTCCACGCCCGCTCGGCCTCGACTTCGGCCGATCCGGCGGGCGACACCCCCCAGCCTAACAAACCCGGGGGACGCCGATCGAGAAGACCTGGCGCCGGGCCGGTCTCCCCCGGGAGACTATTCCCAGGTCCCTTCGAAGAGCGGCTTGATCGTCCGGTCGGACCGCTCGAAGTGCAGGTCCTTGAAGACCCTGGCGCTGTCTTCGTCCTCGGGTTCCGGCTCGAGGTCGATCCCCAGGTCGGCGCCGGCTTCGTCGCGGCCGCCGATCAGGACCAGCTCCGCCCCCTCGTGGTCCAGGAACGCGGGCGGGTCGGCCGCCACCCAGCGTCGGTCGCCGAAACGCTCCTTGAGATCCTCGGGGAAGTCGGCTCGGCGTTCGGCGTCCAGCCCCAGGCCCCCGGGCGAGCCGACGTCGGGGTTCTTGATGGCGAGCACGAAGCGTCCCTCGGGCGCGATGTTGAACGCCTTCTGGACCTCACCAGGCTGGCCTGGTAGCTGCAGGGCGTAGGCCAGTACGGTGTTCCGTCCCGTCCGCGCCAGGACGTAGACCCCCTCCCCTGCGGGCCGGGCCTCGGGCAGGTGCCGCTCGCCCAGGGTCTCCGTCTCGTAGGTCGCCGCCGAGAGCGCCTCACGCAGCTCCTCGGGGTCGCGGAACACCCGCTCCACGAAACCCCAGTGGCTCCGGCCCCCGTCGGCGGCCTCGGGCAACTTCTTGCGCCCGATGGTGATCAGCCGGAGCGTCTCTCCGCCCTCGGGCCGCAGGACGACGTGGAACCGGCGCACGTCGAGCAGGCCCCCCGGCGCGTTCTCGTCGACATCCGGCCGATAGAAGAAGAACAGGTCGCCTCGCTCCAGCACGGGGCCGTTCGCCCGGTCCGCCCCGCCATCGCTGTGGGCCCGAGCCTTCCGGCCCTCGCCTCCCGCCGACGAGGTGTCCCCCGCCTGCCGCTCGCGGCTCGCCTGACCCTCTCCGCCGGTCTGCTTCTTGGTGGCCATGAATCCTCCTCGCAGGTCTCCGAACCTCAGATGAATCTGCCTCGGTTACTGAACCTTTGTACCAAGCAATTGGCGTGCCCAAGTCGCCCTGAGGTCCAGGCGAGGATCTCCCTCCGGGGCGAGATCGCCTTTTCGGTCAGGAAAGGGAATGAGGAGATGGGAACTGGGGAGTGGGCCAGAGAGGCCCTGATTCCCCACCCCCCATCTCCCAGTTCCCACCTCCTTTTGGAGCAGTCTGGGTGGAAGTTTACCCCTCCGACATCAGATGATTGCCCCACAGGACGGAATGCCCGCGAGCGAAGTCGTGATGCAGGACGAGGTCGACGATCGCGTGGGCGATCTTGTCGCCGCCGATCGTCGAGGGCTCGATCGGGGTCGCGAAGTCCTCTTCAGAGGTGCAGAGCGCGCGGAGGTCGAGGATGGGTAGTCTGGAACGTTGCGCGGCCCGAATGATGACGTCGTCGAACAGGCAGAGCGCCGTCACCGCCTCCCTCTGCAGGCCCGGGTCGGGGAACCAGGGGTTGTAGATGGTACAGACAGCCGAGGGCAGCCCGCGACCTCGGATCGCCCGGATCAGGCGGTCATAGTCGCGGTCGAACCGCTCCCGGATGTCGGCGAGGCGCCTCAACCCCTCGCCGACCGTGCCCACCCGGGCGCCGAGGACGCCGAGCTCCCCGAGGATGTCGTTCCCGCCGGCGCTGAGGATGAGGTGGCTGGCGTCGCCGGGGAGTCGTTCCAGTTGCCGGTGGACGTCGTCGATGACGCTCCCGTCCACGGCCTTCAGGGTGGCCCGCCAACCGTCGGGCAAGAGCCCCGCGACCTGGTCGATGACGGCGGGACCTCCCCGGACGTAGGCGGCGTTGTCGAAAATCGAATCGCCCAGGAGGACGACGTGGCTCATGATGAGCGGCCTCTCACTCGGGGCGCCGGCGGGAGGATCGGACCTCGCGACCACCCTCGCCGGAGCCCGACAAATCCAGCATATCCCAGAATCCCGCCCAGCGTATTCAGGAGGACGTCGTCGATATCCGCGACCCGCCTCCCGGAATCGTACTGGAGCGTCTCGATCGCGAGGCTGAGGATCATGCAGACCAGAGCCACCCGGAACGCCGAGGTCCACGGCCCCTTCAGGATCGGGACGAAGAAACCCATCGGCAGGAACACGGCGAGGTTACCCAGCACGTTCCTCAACATCCTCCGTCCTCCGGCGTGGATATCAGAAACGATGCTCTCGAACGGTATCAAATTCAGGAGGGTGTGGGAATGGGGAAGATGCACGGGAAATGCGAAAAGAGTGAGATAAAATAGCAGGAGAAGATAGGTGATGAACAGCGAGACGATGATTGGCCTTGGCAAGGGATCATCTCCAGGAAGTCCGACGCACCCACTCGGCTCTGTGTCACCGACCCTCCGCGAAGGGCCGACCTTGTTCGGTCCGCAGCCGCCGGCGACCCGGTGACTCCACTAAAAGAATCGAGATCCGTGCCTCCCCCGCGCACGGCGGAGATCGGGTTTGAATGTCCATCGCCGCGACGATACCTCCCCGGCGCCCCGAGGCAAACAGGGAAGGCCTCCACGCATCATGCCGCGCCACCCGCCTCGCATGGCGCACATCATGCCGTCCCCGAGGCGGGACGAGGCCGCGGGGGTCCGCCACTACGGCCTGCACGGCCTCTCGTACACCTTCCTCGTGGAGGAGCAGGCGCTGGTCGCCGGCCTCGGTATAGCAAGGGCCGCGCCAACCTCGTCCTCGTTGAGCACGAACCGGGCATGCTCGGCATCTCGGAGACTAGCCCCGACGTCCGCGACCTGCTCGCCCGGCAACACAACGACATTCGCGTGGCCAAGGCCATCGACCTGCTCTGCCACCTGGCCCGGAAATGGATCGGCGCGAGGGCCGCCACCTCACGAACAGGCCGGTTCCCGCCACGGTCCGAGCGCACGAGCGCACGCCAAGGAGGAGAGAGTTGTCCCGGACCGATGGGTTGATTTACAATCCCGGGACGGGGAACCCTCGCCGAGACCGATCCTCGCGACCATCATGTGTCGGGTTGGTCCGGCGTGGCCCGCCCGCCGAGGAATGGCCCTCCGGAAAGAGGCCCCAGGATTCCACGCGACCTCAACCCGACCCCGACCTCCGGGAAGGAGTCCCCGACCATGTCCGATCCATCCTCGCCGGGCCCTGAGCCCGTCTCTCGGGCCCTGGCCAACCTCCGGGAGGTCGCCCCCCTGCTCCGCGAGGCGCACCACCTCGATCCGGACGTCAGGCAGAATTTGGCCGATCTCGTGGACGACCTGGTCCGGGTGATCGACCCGGCCGCGCCCTCCTCACAGACGGCCCACCTGGCCGAGAGCTCCGCCCAACTGGTCGAGGCGCTCCACCGACATCATCACGCCGGCCTGCTGGCCTCGGCCAAGCAACGCCTGGAAGACGCTGCCGCCCGGGCCGCGACAGAGGCCCCGGTGGCGACCGGGCTGGCCCGTCGCCTGATCGATGTGCTGGCCGGACTCGGTATCTAACACCTCGAGTGCCGTATCAATCGGTATCCTCCCCCCGCTAACCTTTGTTCCAATACTCGTCGCGCGCCCTTCTCTTATTCAAGGTGGTCCCTACAATAATAGTGGTGATGCCCAAAATCATGGGATTCGCGAGTGCGAATATACGACTCGATGCATTCTTTTTTGCGGGTGTTCATGTTGCGCACCGTCTCGATGTGGCGACGACGTGGATTTTCACCTTTTCGGGAGGGGAGCGGACGACGTCCTCGCATGATCGATGGCGGTGCAAGGTCTCCCTTGCTTCGCGTCATGACGGGCCCGGCGACGGGCCTGAGGCCATGAAGAGGTCCGAACCGGACCTGCACAGGCCGAACGTATCCTGGCAGCAGCCAGGTAGTCGTGCGGACACCACGCAAGTGGCTCCAGGGTCCAGGGACGGGCTCGATGGGTCGGACCAGCGTCGCGCGACGACGGCTGCCATCCCTCCCGGCAGAGAAGCCGCCGGGCTTTCAGACCGAGCGGAGTGTCACATCTCCAGCTCGGGGTGGAGTGATCGTCTTTTGTAAACAATCGCCCATCGTGGAAGAGCCTCGTCTTTGTCTCGGGAGGCGGCCATCAGGGCCGATCGCCGCCGTACCTTCGGATCGCCTCCTCGAGGGGGCGCCGCCCATCACCAGGACGTTGCCTCAAAACGGATTTTCTCCCATGATGATGAAGCTCGGAGACGCACGCTTTTTCCGTCGGGCCACGGCGATCGACACGGGGTCCTTGCGAGCTCCCCCGGAATCGGCCGGCCCGGCCTCCCCCGGCGGAGGCCTGGCGCAGACGGCCCCCAGAGTCTCGGAGGTCGACCTCAAGGGCCGACTGCCGTCCACGGCCTTCGCCTTTCGCGGCTACGACGTCACGAACCTGGGTCGGAGCCTCGAGCTGCTCGAGCACGCCGTCTACGGGCCGGTCGTCCGGCGCGTGCTGGATCAGGTCTCGGAGATCAGCACCGAGGCCGTCGGCGAGAAGATCGACCTCGCCTCCTACATCCGTGCCAATGAGGCCAGCTCCCTGGCCACGTTCACCCACGACGTGGCCACGATCGTCGCCATGGAAATGGCGCAACTCCAGATCCTGGAAGAGGTCTTCGACGTCCCGATTCGGAAGGTGCGCCTGAGCTTCGGCTACAGCGTCGGCGAGGTGTCGGCTCTGATCTATGGTGGGGTCTTCTCGATCGAGCAGCTCTTGCCCGTCCCCCTCGGCTGCTGCCGCGACTGTGCGGAGCTCGCGGCCGATACGTCCCTCGGCGTCCTGTTCACGCGGCGGGGCTCGCTCCCCATCGAGGACGTCGAGCGGCTCTGCCTGGCGATCCGGGGCGAGGGCAAGGGGCTCATCGGCCCCTCGGCCTACCTGACTCCGAACACGGCGCTGATCCTCGGCCAGGGGGACACGCTCGACCGGCTCGAACGCGCGATCCCCGTCTTCCTGCCCGAAAAGACCCACCTCCGGCGGAACCCGAACCGCTGGCCGCCGCTCCACTCGCCGCTCGTCTGGCAGCGGCACATCCCGAACCGGACCGCCGTCGCGCTGTATCGGATCGAGGGGGCCGCGAAGAAGCCCGAGCCCACGATCCTCTCGTGCGTCACCGGGTCGGCCCTCGACGACGTCCTGCACACCCGCGAGCTCCTCGTCCGGTGGACGGACCACCCGCAGCGGCTCTGGGACGTCATCGACGCGACGCTGGCCTCGGGGGTTGATTCGATCATCCACGTCGGACCCGCGCCCAAGCTGATCGCGGCCACGTTCACGCGCCTGGCCAACAACGTCGGCAGGTACCTGGGCAATGGTTATCTCCACGTGCTCGGCCGCGGCCTGGTCAACGGGATGACCCGCCATAGCTGGCTGGCACGGCTCCTCCCGTCCCGCTCGGCCTTGCTCCGAGCCCCCTACGTCGTGCACGTGATGCTCGAAGATTGGCTCCTCGAGCAGCAGGTCCCCAGGGCCACCGCGGTCAGCCTGGCCACGGCAACGCCCGAGCCCGGGGAGCACGTCACGCCCGATCAACCCGCGACGTCCGCCTGATCGGTTGCGCGAGGCGCACCCAGCAGTCCCTGGCCCCCATGGAACCGACCATGAGCACCCCTCTCCGAGAGAATGAGAACGCGGTCGGATCGCGTCCCGCCGAGCCGCAGTCCTTCGTCGAGACCGCGCTGAAGCTGGGGGGTAAGAGCGAGGAGGAGGCGCGGAAGACGGGGTCGCTCGACCGGGCCGACGAGCAGGTCGAGGCGCTGTTCGCCCCGCGCCACCAGACGACGCAGAGCCCCGTGCACCGCGCCGTCTGGGACCGGGAGTTCCCCTCGGACCTGTTCCGGTCGCCGCCATCGTCGACCCCGCCCGATTGCGAACGGACGATGGAGGCATCGCTCGACGTGGTCCGCAGCCATCGAGCCGGAGGGACGCTCTGCGACGAGAGAGGGAAGATCTCCGATGGGGTGTTGCGCGACCTGGCGGGGGTGGGCTACTGGGGCCTGCTCGTGGATCGCGAATACGGGGGT
>JAFANO010000169.1 GCA_019232645.1 Planctomycetaceae bacterium
ATCCATGGCAGCACTCGTGTTCGGCGCATCCCTCAGGCCCACCGCACCTTAATTCATGGAAAATCAATGGTTTAGCCGCGATGCAGCGCCCAGCCCGACTCCCGCCCGGCGCGATCGCCGGCCAGCAGGAAGAAGCCCGAGTCCGATTCGCCGTCGACCCGGACGATCTCGTAGGGAGGGACGCCGACGCGTGCCAGGGGCTGCGCGGCCAGGGGTGAGTCCTCGGCGAGGGCGCTGACGAGTTCGGGGCGGCCCGTCGCGTGACAGTTCGGACACTCGGCCTCGGCCATGGCGACACGGGTCCTCGGCCGGAGCACCTCGAGCCGCCAGCCGCACCGGGGGCAGTCGATCCCGGCCACCAGGTCGCGATCGAGCGCCAGGGTCAACGGTCCATCGAGCCTGCCCCGCACGGCCTGGAACAGCTCGGCGACGGAATTCGCGTGGCCGAGCGGCAGCTCGACCGGCTCGGGATAGGTGTCGTGGCTCAGGCAGTCGTCGCGAAACGGCAGCCGGGTGGTGTAGAACTGGTTCGACACGCCGTTGAAGACCATCGCGGTCCCCGCCGCGACCGGCAGCCCGTGGATCAGCTTCAGCGCCTCCTGGACCTCCAGCGCGGCCATCATCGAGGCGATCGTCGGTGCCGTCGGCACCTTTCCCTCGAGGATCTGGTCGCGGCGGAGCAGCGGGCAGCTATAGCGCACGTTCAGGAGCTGATAGTCGCGCGCGGTCATCGCGCATTCGTAGCAGGCCGAGTCGGGGGGGACAAACACCTTGACGACCCCCTGGATTTCCTGGATCCCCGCGTCGACCCAGGGGGTCCCGACCTTCCAGCACTGGCGGTTGACCCAGAGCCGGGCCTCACGGTTGTCGAGGCAGCCGATCACGACGTCGACGTCGGCGAAGAGGCCCAGGCCGAGGTCGGTGATCACGTCGCCTCGCATGGCGACGATCGCCACGTCGGGGTTGATCTCCCGGGCGCGCCGGGCGGCGACCTCGGCCTTGCCCTGCCCGCCGTCCTCGGCGCGGAAGAGGACCGACCGCGACAGGTTCGAGGGCTCGACCGCGTCGAGGTCGATCAGGTAGACCGTCCCCACGCCCAGCAGCGTGAGGTTCTTGAGCACCTCGTTCCCCAGTGCTCCCGCGCCGACGACCAGCACCCGGGCCGAGGCGAGCCGTTCCTGCCGCCACCAAGGGATCAGCCGGAGCCGGCCGTAGCGGTCGTCGTCGTCGATGATCAGCGGCGCGTCGCCGGGCGGCCCCTCGCGCGGCCGCCTCTCGTCCGGGGCCGGCTCGTCGAGGAACGTCAGGGGAGGTTCGTCCATGGGGGAAAGGCCCGGGCCGGATCATTCGATGAAGACGATCTCTCCACCCGAGGACGGCGGCGACGGCCGGCGGCGGAGGTCGACCTCCATCTCGAGGAGAACCTTCCGCTCGGACACCCCCCCGTTCGAAGCGGGGGTCTGCTCCTTCATGCGCCGCTCGAGCACCCGTCGGATGAATTCGTGGGCCCTGTCACCGGGCTGGTCCGGCCCCGGCGCCTGGCTCGACCTGGGCGTGCCGGACGACGCGACGGGCTCGAGCCTGGGCTCGGGCTCCGGGGCGAGGGGGGGCGCGACGGGCTTCAAAATCGGCTCGGTCTCGACCCGCCCCAGCGCAACGCGGAGGTCGCGTAGCGGCCGGTCGTCCAGCGGGAAGCGGAAGGCCGTCTGGTGGGCGACCCAGAGTGCGGCCTCGCGGTTGTAGGGACTCCGGATGTCGTAGTTGTGAAACCGCGCCATGTCCCAGAGCATGCCGCAAAGCTCGTCGAGGTTCAGGCTCGGCACCCAGTGCGTGCCGTAGCCTCCCAGGCAGACCATGCCGATCTCGGAGATATTCGGGTGGTAGATCGGCGTCAGCCAGCGGAGCTCGGGCATCTCCCGGGGGTAGGACGCGCCGAGCTTGATCTCGACCTCGTGGCGGTCACGGACGGCGACCTTCCCCCGGTCACGCATCAAGCTCTTGCCGCGGAGTTCGATCAGGTAGCGTTGCGCCGGCTTGCCCTGCGCATGGAACCGCAGGACCGAGCTTTCCGACTGGAGCCGCTCCATCGCGAGCAGGTCGTTCCGGAGGCGCCGGATGCGAGGTGATTCGTGCATGATCGGACGCCCTCGTCAGGATCGCGAGGAGGAGGAACCGGCGACGACCTCGGGGTAGACGATCAGGTGGTCGCCGTTCTGGACCCCGGCCTCGATGAGCGTCTGGCTCTCGATCAGCCTGCGGCCCCCCTCCTTGTGGTCGAGCGAGTAGCTCATGGGCTGCCCGTCGGGGCTGGTGGTGGGCAAGTTCATCTTGGTGATGATGTTCGGGAGAATCCGGCTGACCGGCACGCTGAAGGCGATGACCGCCTTGACCGACTTCGCCCCCGTCTGGTCCAGGAACGTCACTTGAATCCCGGTGGGTTCGGCATTGCCGCCATATGACATGATCAGGATACCTCCTCAGCATCCATTCGCCTGCCGCTCACCATTATTCTATTCAGTATTCAGTAGACACACCGAGATTTCTTGCAGTCCCAGGCATTTCCCCTTGCCAGGATAACCGCTCGACGCCCGCTCCGATACGGGTCGGGCGAAGATTCCGACGGGCGATTCGCCACGACGACACGAGGGGGATGCTGGGGCCACCGGGGGAGAAGAGGACCTTGCTCGTTTCTCCGCGCAACCGGATGATTTTCGTGCCAGCGCGTCAGGTCGCCTCGTCCCGGTTAGTACTGCCCTGTCAGTTATCCCAGGCTGAACTCAGCCTTGGACTTATAACCATTGGACCTCGTGAATGCGATCCCCAGCGACGACGATCCGAGTCGGACCATCGGGTCGACGAGACGGGGGCGAAGATGCCTCAACCACTACAGATCGCGCTGGCTTCCTATATCCCCTATATTAGTGACAAAGTAGAATTCATGTCCAGCGACACCGCGAACCTGGGCGGCCGGCTGCCGCTCGTCGACAGATGCGGCGCTGTCCCCCGCGCAGAAGCAGCTCTTTGATCAGATGACCAAGACGGTGCTCCCGTGGGCCGAGTCA
>JAFANO010000343.1 GCA_019232645.1 Planctomycetaceae bacterium
GGATGTCGTCGCCCGCCTGATCGCCGCCCTCGAACCCGAGGACGTCGTCTTGGGGGGAGGAAACGTCAAGAAACTGAAAGAGCTGCCTCCCGGTTGCCGAGCCGGCGACAACGCCAATGCCTTCCTGGGAGGATTTCGCCTTTGGGAGGAAGGGGGTGAAGGCGCGACCGCGGCCATGAACCGGCTGCGCGGCGCCCTGAACCAGGTCGGGAACGCAACGTAACGGTTCGAACAAGCTGTTCTGAGAAAGGAGCCAGCCATGCACCTTGGAATGATCGGACTCGGCCGCATGGGCGCGAACATGGTGCGACGACTGCTCAAGGCAGGCCACCAGTGCGTCGTCTTCGACATGTCGCCGAAGGCGGTGGAAGGACTGGTCGAGGAGCGGGCGGCGGGAGCATCCTCGCTGCACGACCTCGTGACGAAACTGGACAAGCCGCGAGCGATCTGGCTGATGGTCCCGGCGGCCGTCGTGGACAAGACCATCGCCGACCTCCTGCCCGATCTCGAGGCGGGAGACATCCTCATCGACGGCGGCAATTCCTACTACGTGGATGACATCCGCCGTGCCAAAGAGCTCGCGTCGAAGCAGATCCATTACGTGGACGTGGGGACGAGCGGCGGTGTCTGGGGCCTGGAACGCGGCTACTGCATGATGATCGGCGGCCCAGCTCAGGCAGTGCAGCGCCTCGACCCGGTGTTCCAGGCGCTGGCGCCCGGCGTAGGCGAGATCCCGCGCACCCCGGGACGCGAGCCGATCGGCGGCACCGCCGAGCAGGGCTACCTGCACTGCGGGTCCTCGGGCGCCGGCCACTTCGTCAAGATGGTCCACAACGGCATCGAATACGGCGTCATGGCCGCCTACGCCGAGGGACTGGGAGTCTTGCGCGACGCCAATATCGGCAAGCGACCCCACGAGATCGACGCGGAAACGACGCCCCTGCGCGAGCCCGAGCACTACCAGTACGACCTCAACCTGCGCGACATCGCCGAGGTGTGGCGGCGCGGCAGCGTGATCGCCTCGTGGTTGCTCGACCTGACGGCGACCGCCCTGGTCAAAGACGCCGAGCTCTCGGAATTCGCGGGCCGGGTCTCGGACTCGGGCGAGGGGCGTT
Source organism: Planctomycetaceae bacterium (assembly GCA_019232645.1). Classification (GTDB taxonomy): domain Bacteria; phylum Planctomycetota; class Planctomycetia; order Isosphaerales; family Isosphaeraceae; genus JAFANO01. Next base: position 1,116 of record JAFANO010000343.1, read on the forward strand.
GGACGATCAAGGCCGCCATCGACGAGGCGGTACCGGTGCCCGTCCTCACCACGGCGCTCTATGAGCGCTTCTCGTCGCGTGGCGAGGCGGACTTCCAGGACAAACTGCTCTCGGCCATGCGATTCCAGTTCGGCGGACACTTGGAAAAAGCTGCGAAGTAACAGCGAGAAAGAGAGAATGCGATGAGTGAATCCCAATCCGACGCGCTGGTTTTCCTCGGTGCAACGGGCGATCTGGCTTACAAGAAGATCTTCCCGGCGCTCCAGGCGATGGTGAAGCGCGGCCACCTGAATGTGCCAATCATCGGCGTGGCCAAGTCAGGCTGGAATCTCGACCAATTCCGGGCGCGGGCACGCGACAGCGTCGAGAGACATGGGGGACTCGATCCCGCGGCGTTCGACAAGTTATGCGGCTTGCTGCACTATGTTGACGGCGACTACAAAGACCCGGCAACGTTTCACGCTGTCCGCGAAGCGCTCGGCTCCGCCCAGCGGCCGGCGTACTACCTTGCCATCCCACCCGCGCTATTCGGGCTCGTCGTGCAACAACTCACCGCTTCCGGCTGCACCAGAGGCGCCCGCGTCATCCTCGAGAAGCCGTTTGGCCGAGACCTCACCTCGGCACAGGATCTGAACCGGATTCTGCTCGCAACCTTCGACGAGAGGGCGATCTTCCGCATCGACCATTATCTCGGGAAGCGGCCGGTTCAGAATCTCGTCTTCTTCCGGTTCGTGAACTCGTTCCTGGAGCCGTTCTGGAACCGCAACCACGTCGAGAGTGTGCAGATCACCATGGCTGAAGACTTCGGAGTGCAGGGCCGGGGCGCTTTCTACGACGAGACGGGCACCATCCGCGACGTCGTTCAGAATCACCTTTTTCAAGTCCTCGCAAACCTGGCCATGGAAGCACCGGCGCGAACCGACAGCGAATCGTTCCGTGATGAGAAGGTCAAGGTCTTGAAGGCGATCGAAGAGTTGGATCCCATGGATGTTGTCCGCGGCCAATTCCGTGGCTACAGGAACGAGAAAGGTGTGGCACCGCACTCACAGGTCGAGACCTTCGCCGCGCTGCGGCTGGAAGTCAATTCGTGGCGCTGGAAAGGGGTCCCGTTCTACATCCGGGCTGGGAAGCTGATGCCCGTGACCTGCACGGAGGTCATTGTCCGCCTGCGACAA
>JAFANO010000445.1 GCA_019232645.1 Planctomycetaceae bacterium
CGAATTGGGGTCATAAGCCTGACGCGGCTCCCGTGAGGTCCACTGATGCTGACGTCTCCGACCCGCCCCGGATCTCCCCACCTCGTCCGTGCGGGAGCTCAGGCCGCCTTGACCTTTGGCGAGCGGTCTCGTAGACTGCCACCTCGATCACACCCGGATGAGGTTGCACCCGGTTGGATCCCCTCGACCTTGGGCCGCCCGCCCGCGCAGCGTCGGGAGTCGGGGTCGGCCTCGCGGAGCCGCGCGGTGGAACCTCCTGCTTGTCCTGCCTTGCCACGCCGAGCCTGGATTGCGTGGCGGACCCGAGGCACACGCTATGCCTGGCACAAGGTGCTCAGGAGGTCGATGGGGCGCTGGCCGGCGTTGAAACGGCGGTTCCTCTACGCTGATCCCCGGCAATACTGGACACTTCGCGGCGGCGACGACTACTTCCGCGAGCAGGAGGGTCAGCGCACCCGGACTGAGCGTGCCGAGTGGATCGCCGGGCGCATCGCGTCCTATCGCCCCGGGTCAATCCTCGAGGTCGGCTGCGGCTACGGCAAGCAGCTCCGGGAGATCCGCCGCCGCATCGACGTCTCGATGGTCGGCATCGACTTCAGCCCGACCCAGCTCCGGAGGGGCCGCGAGTACCTCGACGGGCTCGATCGCATCGCGCTGGTCCTGGCCTCGGGCGCCGAGATCCCCTTCCCCGACCGCTCGTTCGACCTGGTCCTGACCTCGGCCGTGATCCTGCACAACCCGCCCGACGCGGCCGAGCGGATCCGGCGCGAGGTCATCCGGGTCTGTCGTCGGTTCGCGGCGCACAACGAGGATACCGACGTCAGCTACAACCGCTTCGGCTATGACACCGCCGCCTGGTATCGCGCGGCGGGGCTGCCGCTGGCCGAGTCGGGGCCGATCGCGATCGACCCCGAGCCTCCTCACTCCCAGTTCTGCGTGGCCGAGCCGTGGCGACGCTGACCCGTACCTGTGCGGCCGCGCCGCCCCGGATCCAGGACGAGGGGCGTCGGCTCGTCCGCGACAGCCTGATCGTGTCGCTCGGCGGCCAGTTCGACCGGGCGCTGGGCACCCTGACCGCCCTGACGCTGCGCTGGGGGCTCGACCCGTCGCGGCTGGGGGTCTACTCGGGCCTGCGGATCTACCTGGATCAGACCAATCGCTCGAGCCTGGGGGTCGGCCTGGGGGCCGTGCAGGAGATCCCGATCCTCCGCGCCTCGGGCCGCGAGGCCGAGGCCCGCCGTGTGGCCGACGTCGCCTACACGACCAACACCCTGACGTGCCTGCTCTATGCCGCCGCGCTGGTGGCCTGGGCCTGGTTCCGCGCCCCGATGCTGGGCAACGACCCGTTGGCGCGCGAGTGGACCTGGGGCCTGGTGGCGGTCGCCGGCCTGACGCTCGTCAAGCGCTACGAGAGCTTCCTCGTCGCCGTCCTCCGGGCGCACCTGGAATTCACCCTGACGACGGAGCTCGACGTCCTCGAGTCGCTCGCCTCGGTCTTCGCGGTGGCCGCCGGGCTCTGGCTGGCGGGGTTCTGGGGCCTGCTGGGGGCGGTCGGGGTCCTCCTCGGCGTCAAGATCGCCTACCTCCACGCCCGGCACCCGCTCCGATTCCGCTGGGCTTGGGACGTGCCGATGGCCGCCCGGCTGATGCGAGTCGGGCTCCCGATCCTGGCGAACACGGCGGCCTTCGGCGCGGTCCTGAACCTGGACCGCGTGTTGATCCTGTGGCGCGTCCCCGACGGCGCCCGCGCCGCGGGGCTCTACTCGGTCGCGATCATGGGGACGAGCTGGAGCCTCGACCTGGCCGGCCGGATCGTGCTGGTGATGTACACCTCGTTCCAGACGACCCTGGGCCGGACCCGCGACCCGGTCGAGGTCGCGCGCCAGGCGGCGCGGGCGACGGAGGCGCAGGCGCCGATCCTGGCGGCCGGCGGTGCCGTGGCCTACCTGGTCGGACCCGCCTTCCTCGGCGCGATGATGCCCCGCTACGTCGAGGGCCTGCCCGCCCTCCGGCCGTTGCTGCCGGGGACGGTGCTGCTCGGCCTGGCCTGGCCCGCGCGGCAGATGCTGATCGCCCTGAGCCGGCCCTACCGCCTCGCCCTGGCGACCCTCGCCGGCCTGGCGCTGACGGCCGTCGCGGGGGCGATCGGTGCCGACCGCGCGGGGATCATCGGCGTGGCGTGGGGGATGTCGGTCGGGTACGGCCTGGTCTCCGCGCTGACCGGCGCGACGGCCTTCGTCCCGACGCTGGGTGGTCGGGCCTGGCTCGCTCATCAGGCGAGGCTGGCGCGCACGCTGGCCTGGTACGCCGCCGGCGCGGGGATCGCGGCCCATCTGCCACTGCCGGGGTTGCGGGCCTGGTCCGGATTCGCGGCACGATGCGCGATCCTGGCTGTCTGGCTGCTGCCCGCGCTCGTCGCCTGGGCGCGTCGGCATCGCTGGGGAGGCCTCTGGGACCATCGGGTCGGCGGTTGATCGGGAGCCATGATCAAGGAGGATGCGGTCGGATGCTCGACATCGGGTTCATCCTGCTCCTGGCGGCCTGGTCCGCGGGCGTCGGTCTGCGCGTCTTGGGCCGACTCCGCCAGACGCCCGAGCACCCGGCCGACGCCCTGGCGCTGGCGGTCCCGCTCGGGCTGGGGATGCTGGCGCTGGCGGCGCTCGTCCTGGGCGAGTCCGGCGTCTTGACGCCGGGGGGCTTGAAGGTCGTCCTGGTCGCGGGAGCGCTCCTCGGCGGGCGCGAGGCCGGTCGCGGGATTGCTTGCCTGGTGCGCCAGGCCTCCTTTCCCGAGCCCCGGGTCCCCGACCTCCCGTTCCTGATCGTGTCGGCAGCCGCGCTGGTCGGGACGCTGATCACGGCGCTGACGCCGGTGACCGACGGCGACGCGCTCTGCTATCACCTGCAAGTCCCCAAGCTGTTCCTGGAGCGGGGCGCGGTGGCCTTCGAGCCCGACCTGCACGAGACGGTCTATCCGCTCGTGACCGAGCTGCTCTACGCCGTGGCGCTGACCTTCCGGGGCCCGGTCGCGTGCCGGCTGGTGCAGTGGGTGCTCGGCCTGGCGTTCGCCGCGAACGTGACGGCGGTGGCGCGGCCGAGCCTGGGGCCGCGGGCCTGGTGGGCCGGGGCGATCGCGCTGCTGGTCCCGGCGGTCTCCAACGGCATGAGCGCCCCGCTGAACGACGTCGCGCTGGCCGCCTTCGCCGCCGCCGCGCTGGCCTGCTGGTCGCGGTTCCACCAGCGGCCGGGCGCCCGCTCGGCCGCCGCGACCGGCCTGTTCACCGGGCTGGCCCTGGGGGTGAAATATCCCGCGCTGGTGCTCGCCGGGCTGATCGGCACGGCGATCACGGCCCGGACCTTCCGCCCCGTCCGGGGCCAGGGCACACGGATAAAATGCAAATATTTTAAATATATCTATGCAGCGATTGCCCTCGCCGTCGGTGGGGTCTGGTACCTCCGCGCCTTCGTGCACACGGGGAATCCCGTGTACCCCTTCTTCCGGCAGGTGTTCGGGGGGGCGGGGCTCGACGAGGTGCTCGACCCGATCAAGCGGCCGATGGCCGTCACCGCGTGGAACCTGCTGACGGCCCTGGGGCCGATGACGCTCCAGCCCGAGCGGTTCGACAGCTTCTCGCACCAGCTCGGGCCGGTCTTCCTGCTGTTCCTGCCCGGGCTGCTGCTGGAGAAGGCCCCGCGCCGGGTGCTGGAGGTCGTCGCGCTGGGCTACGGCTGCCTGATGATCTGCGTGACGCAGCGCCAGAGCATGCGGTTCGTCCTGATGACGCTGGGCCCGATGTCGGTGGCCGTGGCCTGGCTCGCGAGCACCTGGTGGGATCGGCGATCGCTGCCCGGGCGGGTCCTGGTGGGGATCCTGCTGGCGACGCTCGGCTTCGAGGCGAGCCTGGCCGTGGCCCGGGCGCGGCACGGCCTCGGCGTGGTGCTCGGCCTCGAGGCCGCCGAGCAGTTCCTCGACCGCCGCGAGCCGACCTTCCGGGTGGGCCGTTGGATCGGCGCGAACCTGCCCGGCACGGCCCGGATCGTGGGCCAGGACCACCGCGGCTTCTACATCCCGCGCCCCTACACCATGGAGCTGGCCCACCGGCGTCGGACCGGGCTCGGCCGGGGCGGCGAGTCGGCCTCGGAGGTCGCCGCGAGGCTCCGGCAGTCGGGGTTCACGCACGTGCTCCTCTGCCCGCCGGTCCCCGAGACGGCCGTCGAGTTCGACCCCACGCTCGGGAGGCTCCTGGCCCCCTGGCTGGAGGGCCGGAGGCCCCTGTATCGCGCAGAGATCGCCGACGCCGACGGCGTCGCGCGGCGGTATGCGATCTTCGGGCTGGCGGAGGACGAGGGGGCCGTGCGATGAAGGAGCATCCGACGCTCGCCGAGCTCCGCGCCCGGGTCCAGAAGGATCGGCACCGCGAGATCGGCAACTGGCTGGCGCGGCGGGTGGCGCGGCCGACGGCCGTCTTCGGGACGTGGATGGCCGTCCGGCTCGGGCTCTCGGCGCACCAGGTGACGCTGGCCGCGCTGGTGTCCAACGGCGCGACCGCGCTGGCGATCGCGACCGGGTCGCGCGCCGGTTTCCTGGTCGGCGTGGCGCTGGGGCACCTGGCGTTCTGGCTCGACCACGTCGACGGCCAGGTCGCGCGCTGGCGGGGGACATCCTCGCTCGACGGTGTCTACCTCGATTACCTGATGCACCACGCCGCGAGCCTCGGCCTGGGCTTCGGCCTGGGCTACGGCCTGGCCGAGCGGACCGGCGACCCGCGCTGGGCGGCGGCCGGGTTCGCGATCGCCCTGGGATGGGCCGGTCTGGGCCTGCACAACGACTGCCGCTACAAGGCGTTCTTCCAGAGACTGAAGCGCGAGTCCGGCGTCTTCCGCGTGGAGGGGGGCCGCGGGGGCCGTCCCGCCCCCCCCGCGCCCTGGCCCCGTCGCGGTCGCGCCGCGCTGACCTGGCCCTTCGTCAAGGCATGCGAGCCGCACGTCGTCCTGATCGGCCTGACGGGGCTCGCCCTGCTGGCGATGGTCGCCCCCGCGTGCTGGCTGGCCCTTTGGCGCGGGGGTGTCCGGATCATGGCCGTCCTGGCGCCGGCCATCGCCTGTGGCCGAGCGGCCCGGGCGGTGATCCGAGGCTCGGCCGAGTCCGAGTTCGCCCTCTGGTTCCAGCCCTGGCAAGGGAGACCGACCCCTCGACACGAGGAATTGATCGCGTATGATCAAGGGCCGGTCAGCTAAAAATTTCTGACCTTACCCTTCGGGTAGGTCGAAGGGCGCCACTGGCCTGTCAGTGTCCCTGCATCACCGAAGTCACTGGCGGGCAAGCCGCCCGTGGCACCCAGGCGACGGGAGCCCCTCCTCTGGCCGACGGTCCCAACTTCACATTCTGGGTTCGGAAGGCTCTGTGTATTGTTTAAGGGCTTGCAAGAAGGCCAACCTCGACTAAAATAGAAAAACTGCAAGGTTTACGCGGCTTTGCCCAATGGCCTTGAGCCGCTTGCGAAAGTAGTCATAGATGAGGACAACCGTGAAAAG
>JAFANO010000465.1 GCA_019232645.1 Planctomycetaceae bacterium
CCGCGAGAGAATCAACCCGCGACGCCTGCGACGATCGACACATGGATCAGCATAGCCAGCGAGGATCAGGCGGAAGCTACCCGGCCGGGTCGAGGTTCGAGCCTCGTGATGCCGGTGCTCGATCGGTGATGTCGAAAGCGGGGATGACACGACCCACCGGGTCGTCGCAACTCCGGGTTGACCCCGGCCGTGTCCCCGCGGATGCGAGGCAAGATCTATTTCTTTCAAATTGTGCTGAATAAAACTGTCTCGATTCGCGAGGAAGGGGGCATGAAGAATGCCCGAACGATCGCGCGAATCCAACGGCAGCATCAACCGCTTCTCCCCGAAATGGACGAGCGGCGGCGGGGGCGGTGGGCGGCGGCTGGAGCACGCGAGTTGGGCTGGGGTGGTGTCTCGCTCGTGGCACGTGCGACCGGCCTGTCTCGTCCGACGATCGCGGCCGGGTTGCACGCGTGTTTGAGGGCTTGGGACTGATGTCCACTTCTGCGTAACTCCTCTATCATTATAGGTCGGAATGAAGTTTGCATGCCTCCGAGGCGCTCGGTATTCTGCCAGGTCGGGGAGATCCTCTGGCGATGACCCCATTCACCCTTACTTCGCGAGGTGTGCCATGCGTGGACGACGCAGCCTGGTGGCCGGATTCGGAGTCGGTGCCCTGACTGGTGTCTTGGCCGTGGTTGTCGCATCGAACGCGGACGAGGACCCAGGGCAACGCGCGGCGAGTCCGCTCCATGACGCGATTGCCGAGGCTCAGGCGGCACGGGACATCCCGGCCACCCGGCCGGAACAGAAGAAGACGGCACACGATCGGTCCGACATCTTCACCCCGAACCAGGCGACACCTTCCTCGGAGGCCCTGAGCGACCAGCCGGAGCAAGGCGGCATGACCGGGTTCGACTTCTATCGGGACCCTCTGGGCGCGATGAAGCCGGGGATGACTTTCGAGGAAGTCTATAAGGCCGCCGTGGCCGACAAGCCCAAGGTCTCGGCGCGGCAGCGAACGCTGCTGGAGAGCCGTTATGATCTCGAGCCCAGGCTCGACCCGCAGGCGACGATGACGCGGGGCAAGCCCCTCGCGGTGGGGCCGACGGCCCGCCTGCCGCAGGGGATGGACTGGAAGATGCTGGCCGCCATGGGCCCGGCCGAGGTCCGCCGTAAGGACGCCTTCCCGTACAAGGCGCTGCCGCATCCAGCGCAGGGCGGAGGGCTGGGCGGTCAGGTCTTTCCTCCGATGCAAATCAAGATGTTCCCCCGCCTGGAGCGCTACGACGTCGAGTTCGACCTCCCCGAGGCCTTCCTGCCCGAGTTCCCGCCCGCGATGTACCTGCAGAACCGACCCGAGCTGGGCGACGTCTCCCGCGGCGAGGTCGTCTCGATCAATAATTACTACCGCCTGTTCAAGGACCTCTTGACGCCGGTGCAGCTCGACGGCCTGCGCCTGCTGCTGACGCCGTTCCCCCAGGAGGAGTTCAATCCGACCGACGACCGCAAGACCGCCGAGCCCAGCCTGGGGGTGACCTGCCTGGACTGTCACATCAACGGCCACACCAGCGGGCAGTTCCACATCAATCCAGACACCCGTCCCGAGCAGCGGCGGATGCGCCTGGACACGGTGAGCCTGCGCGGCCTGTTCAACCAGCAGATCCACGGGTCGAAGCGGAGCCTGCGCTCGGTCGAGGACTTCACCGAGTTCGAGCAGCGGACGGCCTACTTCAACGGCGACCCGATCCATGCCATCAAGAAGGGGATGAACATCCTGGATCGCATCCAGGTGTCGCACATGGCCCAGATGCAGAACATGTTCGATTTCCCGCCCGCGCCCAAGCTGACCCCGCTGGGCCGCCTCGACCCGGAGAAGGCGACCGAGGGCGAGCGGCGCGGCGAGACGCTGTTCTTCGGCAAGGCGCAATGCGCGGCCTGCCACCCGGCGCCCTTCTACCTCGACAACCAGATGCACGACCTGCACCTGGAGCGCTTCCTGAGCCGCGAGCCGGGCGACGGCCCGATCAAGAGCTTCACGCTTCGCGGCATCAAGGACAGCCCGCCGTACCTGCACGACGGCCGCTGCCTGACCCTGGAAGACACCGTCGAGTTCTTCAACCTGGTACTGGAGTTGAAGCTGACGAAGGAGGAAAAGGCGGACCTCGTGGCGTTCCTGCGCTGCCTCTGACCGACGGGCCGTGGTGCCCTGGGTGCAATCATGGCTACAACCTCCTTCGGCCGCGCGGCCGCCCGGACGAGAACACGCACCTCGTCCGGGCTGTTCACGGCGCTCCTGTGGGCGCAAGGGCTGTACTACTTCGTGACGGGAGTCT